>CBDULU010000016.1:0-13542 GCA_965368155.1 uncultured Flavobacteriaceae bacterium | reverse complement strand
GACGCTTTGTGTATAGATTAGTTTAACAACATAGTAAGTCTCGTATAACGAGGCTTTTTTTTTTATCAAATTTGAGTGTATAATGAAAATAGCCATTCAGGGAATTAGAGGATCATTCCACGATATCGTTGCCAAGAAATATTTTGGTGAAGATATTGAATTAGTGGAATGTATGTCTTTTACTGATATGCCGGCCTTACTGAATGACGGGACTGTTGACAGTGCGGTCATGGCCATTGAAAATTCTATCGCGGGTGCCATTTTACCTAATTATGCACTTATCGATGAATTCGACCTAAGTATCGAGGGAGAAGTATATATAAACATACACCATCATTTGATGGGACTGAAAGGTCAACACTTAGAAGATATAAAAGAAGTATGGTCCCATCCTATGGCTTTATTACAGTGTAGAAAATTCTTTCGAAGCCGTCCTGAGATCAAATTAATTGAAGAAAAAGATACGGCAGAAGTTGCCAGAAGAATTAAACAAAAGGGGCTTAAGGGAATTGCTGCCATTGCAAGTAAAATGGCTGCCGACATGTATGATCTGGAAGTTTTAGCAGATGATATTCAAACCATCAAAAACAATTCTACCCGCTTTTTTATTCTTAAGAAAAACAATGACAGCCCATATCACCCCAGTAAACTAGGCTCAATTAAAGATAAGGCATCCATAAAATTCCAGACAAAGCACGATGCCGGAAGTCTGGCCGAAATATTGGATATTTTTGGTAAACATGATTTGAATCTTACTAAAATTCAATCATTACCTATTATCGATAAACCTTGGAATTATGCCTTTTTTATCGATTTGGTCGTCGATGATTTTGTATTGTATAAAAACGCCTTACATCTGATAGCAAAAAAAGTAACCCATTTAAAAATACTTGGTGAATACCACCAAAATAAATTGTAAGCATGCTACCTCAAGCGAAAAGATTAAATGACGTCAAAGAATACTACTTCTCCACAAAACTTAGAGAAGTAAGGTCGCTTATTGATCAGGGTAAACCCATTATCAATTTGGGTATTGGAAGTCCTGATCTGGCTCCCCCGACAACAGTTATGGATGCCTTAAAAAATGCCGATGTTCACGGTTATCAAAGCTACCAGGGGCTTCCTGAACTGAGAAAAGCAATGGTTCTTTTTTATAAAAAATACTATGGAGTAAATTTGGCCTTTGAAAATGAAGTGTTACCTCTTATGGGTTCAAAAGAAGGTATCTTACATATCTCAATGGCTTTTTTAAATGAAGGAGATCAGGTGTTGATACCGGATCCGGGTTATCCAACCTACGCCTCTGTGACTAAATTAATTCAGGCCGTACCCGTGACCTATGCCTTAAAAGAAAAAAATAACTGGTGGCCTGATTTTAAAGAAATTGAAAAATCAGACCTTACTAAAGTTAAAATCATGTGGGTTAATTATCCGCACATGCCTACAGGCAGTAATGCAACTAAAAAGTTATTTGAAGAATTGATTGCTTTTGGGAAAAAACATCAGATTCTAATTGTAAACGACAACCCATATAGCTTTGTCTTAAACGATGATCCGAAAAGTATTTTATCAGTTTCCGGGGCAAAAGATATTGCCATAGAGCTGAATTCTCTTAGTAAAACCTTTAACATGGCTGGCTGGAGAGTGGGAATGGTGGTAGGGCATAAAACCTATCTTGATGCCATTCTAAAAGTTAAAAGCAACATGGACTCTGGCATGTATTTCGGAATTCAGAAAGGTGCTATTGAAGCCTTGGGCCTGTCTTCTGATTGGTTTGATGACATGAACAAGGTGTATAAGAAGAGAAGAGAGGTCATATGGAAGATATGTGAACAGCTGGACTGTACCTATGACAAGGAAAGCTCAGGCTTGTTCGTTTGGGCAAAAATCCCATCAAATATGAATTCCACAGCATTAACTGATCACATCCTATACAACCATGATGTTTTCATTACCCCTGGCACCGTATTTGGTTCTCAAGGGGAAGGCTATATCAGATTTTCACTATGCATCGATGAAAGTAAAATGATGGAAGTACTTAAACGATTAAATAAAGCTGAAATCTCATGAATAAAATCGCTGTTATCGGATTAGGACTTATTGGTGGATCTTTGGCTTTGGAGCTAAAAAAATCGACCTGGGCCACTGTTTATGGTTTGGATAAAAATTCCAATCACCTGGAGAAGGCCCTTGAATTGGGAATAATCTATGAAAAAATCGATTTTGACAGAATTCATGAAATGGATGTTGTGATCATTGCAGTTCCCGTGAATGTTGTTCCGGACCTATCCCTTAAGGTCCTTGGCCTGATTGGAGATAAAACTTTGGTTTTTGATGTAGGTTCAACAAAAGTCGCAGTATGTGATGCCATAAGAGAGCATCCTAAAAGAAAGAATTTTGTAGCGCTTCATCCGATTGCCGGAACCGAATTTTCGGGCCCTGAAGCCGCCATATATGATCTTTTCACAGACAAGGTCAATATTATTTGTGAAAAGGAATTGACCAGCCCGGAAATGATAGAACGGGTCAAGACCATTTTTGAAGGTTTGAAAATGAAAAATGTATTTATGGATTCGGCAGTACAGCACGATAAACATATTGCTTACGTGTCGCATCTTTCACATATTAGTTCATTTATGCTGGGTAAAACTGTCTTAGAAATAGAAAAAGATGAAAAAAACATCTTTAATATGGCAGGAAGTGGTTTTGCCTCTACTGTTAGATTAGCGAAAAGTAATCCGGAAACCTGGACCCCTATCTTTATGCAAAACAGGGATAACCTCTTGAAATCATTGGAAGAATATATTAAAAACTTAAATCAATTTAAAGATATCTTAACTAAAAAATCAGCCGAGGACGTTTTAAACATCATGGAAAACACAAATAGAATCAAAGACGTGTTGGCAGGAATTAAACAAGAATAAAATGGAAAACAAAAATTTTAGAACATGGTTAGATGACATGACATTGTCACATCCTTTAGTAATAGCAGGACCATGCAGTGCGGAAAGTGAAGAGCAAGTCCTTGAGATTGCCCATGAATTAAAAAATACGGATGCAACTGTTTTTAGAGCAGGGGTATGGAAACCAAGAACAAGACCGGGCTCTTTTGAAGGGAATGGCGCCATAGCACTTCCTTGGTTGAAAAAAGTAAAGGAGCAGACGGGATTGTTAACTGCTATAGAGATTGCCAATGCACAACACGCTAAATTGGCGCTTGAATTTGATATTGATATCCTTTGGATAGGAGCAAGAACAACTGTAAATCCATTTGCGGTTCAAGAAATTGCAGATGCTATTGCCGGAACGGACAAAATAGTTTTGGTCAAAAATCCTATCAATCCTGATCTTGAACTTTGGATAGGAGCCATAGAAAGATTTCACAAGAAAAATATTAAAAATCTGGGTGCGATCCATAGAGGATTTTCTTCTTTTAGAAAATCTAAATATAGGAATATCCCGAGCTGGCAAATTCCAATTGATCTAAAAAGTAAATATCCAACTTTACCTATCATTAATGACCCATCACATATTTGCGGAAATCGGGAAGGGATCTTTGAAGTATCCCAAACAGCACTTGACCTTAAAATGGATGGTTTAATCATTGAGACACATTGTGACCCTGATAAGGCATGGAGTGATGCGAAACAACAGATTACACCTGGGCGATTGGTTGAAATTATGGAAGGCCTAAAAGTAAGAAAACCGCGATTTGAGCAAGAAGAATCTATTTCAAAGCTTGCCGCACTCAGGAAGGAGATCAATGCAAAAGACGAGCAATTGATAGAAACGCTTTCTGAAAGAATGCAAATTGTTGAAAATATTGGAAAGGCTAAAAAAGAAAGTAACGTTGCGGTACTTCAAAATGCGAGATGGAATGAAATTCTAGGTAAAGTGATCGAAAAAGGAGAGGGTCAAGGCCTATCTAAAGCATTTATAGAACGGATATTTAAGGCTATCCATCAGGAGTCTATTCAACATCAGGAAGAAATCATCAATGGTTAATTGAATTGACCTTTTCCCAATTATTCTTTGGGATGCTTATCTTTTCTGAGTATCCCAAGAATAATGTGTATTCTATATAGATTGTTTTTTGCTTTTGAAATTTCTACGAAATACATGGATAGAAGTACATCTTTTTTCTTAATTTCACTTGGCAGATGATTATACATAATTTAGATAAAACCAATTCAGTCCTGAATCATTTTATTGCTGAGATCAGAGATCATAAGGTTCAAAAGGATGCTATGCGATTCAGGCGAAACATCGAAAGGATCGGTGAAATTCTTAGTTATGAATTAAGCCAGGAGTTAGGTTTTAAAGATTCTATTGTACAGACTCCCTTAGGAGAGAAAAAAATACATCTTGTTTCAGATCAACTTGTTTTATGCTCTGTATTAAGAGCTGGATTACCCTTGCATCAAGGTATCCTGAATTATTTCGACCAAATTGAGAATGCCTTTATTTCAGCATACAGAAAGCATAGCTCTGATGAAGAATTTGAAATCAAAGTGGAGTACCTGGCTTCTCCTTCTTTGGATAACAAGATTCTTATCCTTGCCGACCCAATGCTCGCTACTGGAAGCTCTTTGGCAGCCGTACATGAAGTACTCAAAAAAATGGGCAGTATTAAGCAGGTACATATTGTTGCCGTCATCGCTGCAGAGGAAGGGATAGACTTCGTTTCAAAACATTTCCCTGAAAACACGCATCTTTGGGTTGCAACAGTTGATCAAGACTTGAATTCCAAAGGGTATATCGTTCCTGGTCTCGGTGATGCCGGTGATCTCGCTTATGGAAGCAAATTGTAACCTTAAAAAAGATTAATTATAATCATTAGAATGAAGACATAGATAATTGATTCTTTGATCCAATATCGGCTGATCACTTGTAAGTAATTGGCAAAAAGAACACTGAGAGGAAAGAAGAGAAAAATAAGTTCTGAACCATTCTTTTCAGGTGCAATGATCACAACAATCAAAGAAATCACAAGATGAATAATCAATAATGTCCAGGTAGCCTTAAAATCAATTTTAGCCAGTAACGATCTTTTTGTTGTAGGTATAATGGCTATAAGTGCTACGATTCCAATCAAAACCAGAGGAAATAAAAAATGACTCGAATTGTATACCTCTGAGCTCAGGTCAAAGCTCAATATCCATAAATTATTAAACCTTTCCAGATCGTCGAATGCCAATAAATAGGTATATGACAAAAATATAGGTGTAAAAATTCCTATCAAAGGGATTACAAAATTGCGCCAATCAATTTTTCTGAAAACCACTATGGCGGCATATAACAAAATCAAATAAAACAAACTCCATACATAAAATAAGCTGGCAATTCCAACCCAAAAGGCACTATCAAAAATTTTTTCCTTAGTCTGAATTGATGAACGGAGACTATAAATTCTTCTAAAAGCCAAAAGTAAAATGAAATTTGAGATAAATACTGCCTCATTGATAAATGAATTAGGAAAATAGCTACATAAGATGATGTAAAATAAAATGGCAAACGAATTATCTTCCGTCAAAGCATTCTTCCTAATAATGAAATTAATAACAAACACGGTCAAAATGGCAAGGAATAAAAAAGCGCTTTTCTTCACAAAAAAGAAAAAACCCAGAGGTTCTGAGTTGACATTGATCAAGGCAGCCAAATAAATAAAAAAAACCAAAACCGATAGCAACAAAAAATTTATTGGCTTGGTTTGATTGAAAAAATTGGCTATCATGATGATATTTTTTAAATTTGCCGCTGAGTAAATCGTAAACTCAACTATATTTGCTGCAATAAAAAGCTAAAGTAAAAACTTTTACAACATAAGTCGGAAGGTTTAAGTTGATTTTAAAAAATTAAATATGATTTCAAATAATTTTTTCAGAGCTCTTGCGGAATTCTTTACCGAGATATTGTTTAGCCCGTATGATGCTATTAGATCTATTGATAGCTGGTGGACTACAAACATCTTTAACGGCATTCTTTTCATCATCACTTCTTATTTATTTATTTACTGGCTTGGTCAACTTCAGAAATTCAGAAAAACCAATTCTGAGTAATTAATATCTAAAACTAAATTTCCTTTGGGAAGCAAAAACAAATTAAAACGATTTCAGGAAAATGAATCCTTTGAAAATGTGATTCAACCGAATCGTGAAGAAGTTCTTAAGGGCTTTTCTTTAAAAGGAAAATGGCAATCCTATTTCAAGAACAACAACCCTATTGTTTTGGAGTTAGGGTGTGGTAAAGGGGAATATTCAGTAGCGCTATCAGAAAAATATCCCGAGAAAAATTTTATTGGAGTAGACATTAAAGGAGCGCGTTTTTGGAGGGGTGCCAAAACAGCTTTGGAAAAGGACTTTCAAAACGTGGCCTTTCTAAGAACCCAGATTGAGCTTATTGATCATTGTTTTGAAAAAAACGAAGTGTCTGAGATCTGGATAACCTTTCCGGATCCACAAATAAAATACAAGCGTACCAAACACAGACTTATTACCAAACCCTTTTTAGAGAAATATCAGTCTATTCTGAATGCTCAAGGCTTGGTCCATTTAAAAACAGATAGCGAGTTTCTTCATGGTTACCTGCTTGGTTTATTGCATGAGGGCCATCATGAAATTATCTTTGCGCATCACGATATTTACAATAGCAGTAGTCCTCCTTCTGAGGCTACAGCGATTCAAACTTTTTATGAGAAACAGTATTTGGAGCTCAAAAAAGCCATTACTTATGTAAAATTTAGAACTAAATATTGACATTTGTTTGAAATTTTACTTTTACGATCAGGTTTTAAATTTAATTTAATTTGAAAGAAGAAGGTTTTTTTAAAAAAGTATATGACATCACCAAACAAGTCCCTTTCGGGAGGGTAACTTCCTATGGTGCCATTGCGAAATTTTTGGGAACACCCCGTTCAGCCAGAATGGTTGGATGGGCCTTAAATGCCTCACATTTAGATGATTCCATCCCAGCCCACCGAGTTGTTAATAGAAACGGGCTATTGACCGGAAAACATCATTTTAAAGGATCAAACCTGATGCAGCAACTATTGGAAAATGAAAATATTAAGGTTGAAAACAATCAAGTTGTTGCCTTTAAAAAATTGTATTGGGACCCAAATATTGAATTAGTGCAGCAATAAAAACCAAAATTTTGAGTTTTTTGTTTTTAAAAACAAGGATTAAGCGTTTTCTTTTTTATATTTGTTCTTTATTGTACCTAAATTTTAACTAAACCATGAGGAAATATTTACCTAAACTTTTTGCAGTATTGCTTTTCTTCTTTTTTATAAACTCTCGTGCACAGACAAATTTTAGTCATGAAGTAGGTGGGTTTTTTGGAATAGCAGCTTTTCAAACAGACATGGGTCTAAGTACCGAGTTTGCAGCTGAAAACCAGAGCAACATGGCATTTGGAATCACTTATTATTTGAAATTTTTTGGTAGTCAATACAATTGGAGAAGTGGTTCAAGTTATTTCAGTGATCATTTTAAATTAAAAACAGAATTCTCTTATCTTAGCAAATCAAATATTACCTTTGAGGGTGAAGTTGGTGCTTCTATGCAAGATAAAGTGGATGCTATGAAGGCAAGTGTTAAGCTTTATAATGTAGGTTTAAATTTGGAATATTATATTTTACAATTGGAAGATTATTCTTCCTTTTATAGGAGTTCAGGCAGCATCAACCCATTTGTTACTGTTGGGGTGCATTACAGTTACTCTCAACCTGATATTCTGGTGAATGATGTATCTTTAAAAGGCCAAGAAGAGCCTTATACTGAATTGATCGGGAAGTGGCAAGAAGGAGCTGTTTTTTTAGATCCAGAAAGTTTATTTTCTGCAACAGGAGGTGTGGGAGTGCGATTCGGTCTTGAGAAAGTTGACTTTAGTTTTGAAACAAGATATCATTATTTTTTCTCAGATGTTGTTGAGGGCTTAAATGCTCCTAACGATCCAGGAAATAAACATAATGATACTATGGTTTCGGCTAATATCGGTATCATATATGTGTTTGGCAAAAACTAGACCATAGCTAAAACCCTTTCCAAGTCTTTTATAAGATCTTTTTCTGCTTCTATGCCCACACTTAATCGGATCAAAGAATCGATAACACCCGTTTTTTCTCTTTCTTCTTTTGGAATCGATGCATGCGTCATACTCGCTGGATGACCACTTAATGATTCAACGCCCCCTAATGATTCCGCTAAGGTAAATACTTTTAGATTTTCAAGAATTTTCATCGCGTCTTCATATTTGTTTCCCTTCAAAGTAAAGGATAACATTCCTCCAAAATCTGACATTTGAGATTTTGCAATATGGTGATTCGGATGATCCTCAAACCCCGGCCAATATACTTTACCCACCTTAGGATGGTCCCTTAAATAACGTGCTACAGCACTTCCGTTTTCACAATGTCTTTGCATACGGACGTGTAGCGTTTTAATTCCTCTTAGGACCAAAAAACTATCCATCGGACCACATACCGCCCCACTTGCGTTTTGAATATGGTAGAGTTTATCTGCGAGCTCCTTGTCTTTAACTATAAGAGCGCCCATTATTACATCAGAATGTCCTCCTAGGTATTTGGTTGCTGAATGCATTACAATATCAGCACCCAGATCCAAAGGATTTTGTAAATATGGCGTTGCAAAAGTGTTATCTACTACAAATAGTAATCGGTGCTGCCTGGAGATCTCAGCGCATTTTTTAATGTCAATTATGTTCAGCATGGGGTTGGTGGGTGACTCAACCCACAACAACTTTGTGTTTTTATTAATCCGATTTTCAATATTTTCGGTATCATCCATTCCTACATAATGAAACTTAATACCGAATTTTTTAAAAATAGTACTAAATAGCCTGAAGGTCCCTCCGTAAAGGTCATTCGTCGAAATAACCTCATCACCAGGCTCCAGTAATTTAATTACAGCATCTATGGATGCCAGACCAGAAGCAAAGGCAAGACCATAACTTCCGTTTTCAATGCTTGCCAAAGCATTTTCGAGCGCCGTTCTTGTCGGATTACCCGTTCTTGAATACTCATAACCTTTGTGGTCTCCGGGAGACACCTGTGCATAAGTTGAGGTTTGATATATCGGTGGCATTACCGCTCCGGTGCTTGGGTCATGTTGTTGACCTCCATGAATCACTTTTGTATTAAACTCCATACAATATTTTAAACAATTTTCATTAATGAAAGAACGATCCCAAGGTGAATTCCATCGTGATAAGTACTAAAACTAATAGCATCTTCAATACTTTTTAACTCAATTCCGGTACTTGTCATATAGGCCTTAAAATCTTTAAATAACCCATTGCTATAATCCTTCTGTGTTTCTTTCATTGTAAGTAACAAATGATCTTGTACATATTGAATGTCAGATTCTTTAACATTTTCCGTAGCGATTGATCCTTTTCCATATTTTTTCACCATGTCCTCTTCTATTCTAATTTCAAGACCTGATAATCTGTAACAAAGCAATTGTTGGGTAACCAACAAATGCGCAATATTCCAAAATATAGAATTTCTGAAATTCTCCGGTATTTTAACCAATTCCTCATAAGGCTTCTTTTCCAAAATCTTCAACATAGAACTTCTGGTGAATATGGCCGTTTCAAATAATTTTTCCATAGATTTAAAAATTATCTAAAAATAAGTAACTTTAAAGTTATGAAATGCCTGATTCGTAAAATAAATGAAAAAAATATACTACCTGAAAACCTGTGATACTTGTAAAAGAATTATGAAATCCTTTTCACTAGACGGATTTGAATTTCAAGAGATAAAGACACAGCCCATTAGCCTTTCTCAATTAGAAGAACTGTTTCTTTTATCAGGAAGTTATGAATCTATTTTTAGCCGAAGAGCAAAAAAGTATAGCTCTATGGGATTAAAAGATCAGAAACTTAGTGAAACAGATTACAAGCAGTTGATTCTGAGCGACTATACTTTTCTAAAACGACCCGTAATCATTATTGACCAAAAAATCTTTATTGGGAGCGATAAGAAAACACTGCAACAATTAAAAGAATATTTTTAGTCGGTTAAATATTGACCCAATACAAATTATTTGAAAACCCTTTGACCCTATCTATGTCATTCAATAAAAAACACAAAATTGCGATTGGTATAGTCCTCTCTTTAGCATTCATACTGCTCTTGGGTAGTCTCGTCATTTCAAGGGTTATTTCGCAAAAAGTTGTTCAAATGTTGGAGGATCAAAATGTGGAAAACCTTCATGTTTCTATTGAAAAAACTAAATTTAGCCTGTTTGATCGTTCCCTTGTATTTAATGGTGTTCATATAAGTCCAAATGACTCTGCAATGCTAATGCTTCAAAAAAACAAACTGGACAAAAAGTCATTGCAAAAAATCTCGATTTCGAGACTTAAATTCAAAGGTATCCATCTGATGCCTCTTCTGTTTTCCAAACATTTAAATATCAACAAGCTGATCATAGACGATCCTCTTTATCAGCATTTTACAAATGGTGAAAAACAAGCTTCCCAACAAACAAATAAAAATATTGAACTTGACTCCATTCGAATAGAAGAATTAAAGGGATTCCAACTTGATATAATAAAAATCACTAACCTTAAAGTACAGGTTATAGATGCCCTAAGCAATGATATAACATTTGAGAACAAAGCGCTCAGTTTTGAGGTTTCTGGCTTTAAACTGGAAGAAACTGCAACAAATTATTTTAAACTTTTACCGGTTGAGGATATTTTCGAAATGACCCGAATTAAAGTTGAGTTTCCTAAAATAAAATATCATTTTTCCATTGATGCACTTAAATATCATTTCGGAGACGATTATTTGCAAATTACCAATCTTAAATATAAACCGACAGTGAATAAATTGACGTTGGTAAACTCTTATGTCTATAATACTGAAGTCTATGACCTCAATATTAAAGATGTTAAAATATTCAATTTGGATTTTGAAAAAATATTTGAAAACAAGGGTCTTTCTATAGATAGTATTCAAATGTCACAATTGAAAATGGAAATCTACAAGGATAAAAGAAAACCTTTTGACCTGAGCAAACGACCTCAACTTCCTCATCAAAAGCTTAAAGGTATGAAATTGCCACTATTGATTCATAAAGTTTCTCTCGTTGAAAGCGAACTGGTTTATGAAGAAAAACTTGAGCATAAGGATGTTCTTATGAAGGTTACCATGAAAGATTTGAATATAAATCTGTTCAATATAACTTCTATAAAGGAATATAGAAATGTACCTCTTAAAATTGACTTGAATACACAATTTATGGGGAAAGCAAATTTAAATGTCGATATGTTGCTGCCACTTGCCGATGATCAAAATACATTTTTTTTTAGCGGATATTTAGGCCCGTCAAAAATGACTTCATTTGATTCGGCCGTCATTCCAGCACTAGGATTAAATGTATTGGATGGACAAATAGAAAACATTTCCTTTCAGGGCTCTGCTAATAATTATACTTCAAAGGGTACAATGAAATTGCTATATCATGATCTTGAAGCAGAAGTTTTTAAAAAAAAGAATACAGATAAAAACGAATTTCTGAGCTGGTCAGTAAATAATTTTGTCCATAAATCAAATCCTGGCAATAATGGTGAAGTCAGGGAAGCAACTATGAAGTTTGAACGCGTTATTTACAAAGGATTTGGCAATTTTTTCTGGAAGACACTTCAAAATGGTATTGTCAACAGTATAGCTCCTTTTGGTATGACCACTGAAAAGGCCTCTGCCAAGAAAAAAAGACAATTAAAGAGGCAGAATCGCAAGAAAAACAGAAAAGAAAAATTATAAAAATTTTCGCTCAATCAGACTGATAAATCTTTCCTCGAGATCTTCTTTTCCCTTCCAATTGTAATTTGGCTTAACTTGATATTGAAAATACTTTAAGGCTTCTTCTTTGGTATTATATTCATTAAGCCTTGACAAAACTTTATTGAAATCTGACTGGCTAAAACTGAACAATTTATTCACAAAAGCAATCCTGTCATTAAGCCCTATTTGTATGCTGCTTCCAACTAGTTTGTCATTGAGAGAAAGCTGTCTTGGTTCCTCTTTTTTGACCTGGAAAAGTTTCTCTGTTTCGTCCAGAGAAATGGTATCCTTAAACTCCGCCTTTTGACTCATATCTTCTTTTATCCCATCAAAAGTTGGCACAAACAGATCATTAAGACTCAAAGGTGGTTCCTCTTCAATATTTTCCGCACTGGAGACCATTTCAGGTTCTGAAGATTCATCATGAACAGGTTCTATAATTTCAGCTACCTGCTGCGGTTCAGATTCTAGTATCTCTTCTTGAGGAAGTGCTCTACTTTGTTCCTCTTGGGCTGACTCGTGCCGCAAAACCAATAGCTTCTCATACAACTCTCTTGACTGATTTAGTCTTGAGGCCAGATCATTTGTTTGGTCATCCTTTAAAATATTCTCAGCCAGAACTTTAAGTTCTTCAATCAAACTATTCAACATTGTCATAATTTTTGGCAGGTAGTATTCGCTGTTTGAGAAAGATACAAAATTAACGTTTTCAAAAGAAAATACTACTAAAGAATTTCATTACTTTTGTTTTAACTTGCAAGCAATATATTGTGTTTGTAAATCCGAATAGGTCTCAAATGTTTTTAGAAAATACAGTAAATCATACGGAAAAATTTGGCTGGATAGAAGTGATCTGCGGTTCTATGTTTTCAGGTAAGACAGAAGAGTTGATACGAAGATTGAAAAGAGCTCAGTTTGCCAAGCAAAGCGTTGAGATTTTTAAACCTGCTGTTGATACCAGGTATGCTGATGAGTTAGTTGTTTCGCATGATGAGAATGAAATTCGCTGTACTCCCGTTCCTTCTTCGGCAAATATAAGGTTATTGGCAAATGACATCGATGTTGTAGGTATAGACGAGGCCCAATTCTTTGACGATGAAATAGTTCATGTCTGCAATGATTTGGCCAATCGTGGAATTCGTGTCATTGTTGCTGGGTTGGACATGGATTTTAAAGGTAATCCGTTTGGCCCTATGCCAGCGCTTATGGCTACAGCTGAATATGTAACCAAGGTTCATGCTGTTTGTACCAAAACAGGTAATCTGGCTCATTTTAGTCATCGGACCATTGCTGATGAACGATTGGTCGTTCTTGGCGAGGTTCACGAATATGAACCACTTAGCAGGGCTGCTTTTTTTAAGGAACGATTAAAGGAACAGGAAGCAAAGAAGGAAATATCCAAAAAATCCAATGAATAACAATCCAACGGTTCTGGAGATAAAGTTATCTTCTATCAAACACAATCTCGATTTCTTTCGGTCCAAACTTCAAAATAACACCAAAATTCTTGCTGTTGTTAAGGCCTCTGGCTATGGATCAGATGCAGTTCATGTGGCTCTATTTTTAGAAGCGCAAGGAGTTGATTATTTTGCCGTTGCTTATACTGATGAAGGAATCGCTTTAAGGGAATTTGGTATTAGTACTCCTATTCTAGTACTTCACCCGCAGCTACAAAACCTAGACCTTATTATTCAGCCTAACCTGGAACCCAATTTATACAGTAA
>CBDULU010000015.1:0-13689 GCA_965368155.1 uncultured Flavobacteriaceae bacterium | reverse complement strand
TGTAACCCTCAGAGCCGAAATCTGATGCGCTATTCAGTTGCGCCACGGGGCCATTGTCATTCCTGCGATAGCAGGAATCTCTTCATATTATTCTTAACTCAATAATTGTTTAACGATCATTGATATTGCTTTTCCGTCAGCTTTTCCTGCTAATTGTTTTGAGGCCATTCCCATTACTTTTCCCATGTCTTTCATGGAGCTTGCTCCGGTTTGACTGATAATGGCTTCGATAGCTGCCTTCAATTCTTCCTCTCCCATTTGGGCCGGAAGAAATTGTTCTAAAATCTTAGCTTGCGCTATTTCGGGTTCAGCGAGATCCATCCTGTTTTGTTCTTGAAATATGGCTGCACTATCTTTTCTTTGCTTTACTAATTTTTGGACGATTTTGATTTCATCGTCTTCACTTAAATCAACATTACCTCCACTTGTATTAGCTAGTAGAAATGCCGATTTTAACGCTCTCAATGATTCCAGCGCTACTGTATCTTTTGATTTCATAGCTACTTTCATCTGCTCCATTACCTGACTTTGTACACTCATAATCGAAAAATTTAGGGCAACAAATATACTAAAAACAATCAGGGTATTTTTGTCTAATTCACGAATTATTTTCTCTTTCCAGGTCCTTTAGAACTTCATATACTTTATGACTTTCAAATCCCTTTCTTAAAAGAAAATCTGCCACCTTTTTACGCTTTTTATACGGGTCCGCTTCATGTACACTTAAAAATCGCTTCCTACTGATTTCCATAAATGTTTTCTCATATTCCTCCTGAGAGATTTCACTCAAACCTGCTTTAATATTATAAGCTGATATCTCTTTTTGTTTTAATTCTCGTTCTCTGCGTTGACGCCCCCATTGTTTGATCCGAAATTTACCTCTGGCAAAACTTCTGGCAAACCTTTCCTCATTCAAAAAATCATGTTCCATTAAATGCAGAAATATGACCTCACGTGCTTCCGGGATCATCCTCATCTCTTTCAACTTTCTATCTATCTCCTGATGGCAGCGGTCCTGATAGGCACAATAACGCTCAATTGAACGTTTGGCCTCTTCGACAGTATATGTTAACTTTTTTTCTCTCATGTAATAAAATAATAGTATTCCAAAAGTACTCTCATCAGGTAATTTTTCCAAAACTAATCTGCTTTATCATGCTGAAGTACTACTTATGTCTCTATTTGCTATTGTATCTTATCCAAACCTTCGCCCAAAATAGCTTGATTGCCAAACATGGTTTCGAAGAATCTGGAGATACCTGGGCCGTAGAAATGATCTCAACCCCACCTTGCACGGAACAAGATGATACCTGGAACTATCATAGCACTCTTGGAAACATTCAACCCACAGAAGGTAATTATTTTTGGGGTATTCAAGACCTCAATGGGAATTGCGGCTCTTCAGGTTTTGAATATATTGAATTCGCTTCCTACAATATTGCCGATTTCAGAAATGTAACACTCTCTTTTGAAGTTTTGGTGCAGGGCTATGACAATGGCGATGATATGAAGTATGAACTCTGGCTTGACGGAAAATCACAAGGAGAAGTATTGTTCATTGACGGTCAAAATGATTTAAGTTATGAGCAGTGGACTACAGTAGGTATTGAAATACCCAATGCAACTTCATTGATAAAACTAAGAATCAGTGTCAAACAAAATGGCTCTGATCTGGCAGGGCTTGACAACATTAAACTTGAAGGTGAACGAGTCAGTCCTTGCACAGAGTTAATGATCTCAGAATATCTTGAAGGCGGCTCATCTACAAGCCATAGGAACAATTATATTGAGTTGTATAATCCTAGTGATCAAAGTCTTGATTTAAGTGTATATGAACTTGTAAAATACACTGGTAAGAATGTTCAGTCAACAAGCAAGTTACAGTTAACGGGTTCTCTTCTACCCTGGTCCAGCTTCCTAATAGAAGATATTACAGAAAATCTTTCAATTTCAGCAAATCTAAGCACCAACAATTCTGTCATGGACTATAACGGTGATGATAAAATTGCCTTGCAAAAGAACGCACAGATCATTGATATTGTCGGCCAAATTGGTGATTCCATCAACTTTGGAAAAGACATAACGCTGAGAAGAAAAAGTCAAGTCAAAACCCCTAATAATGAATTTGACGTGGATGAATGGGATCGCTATGGGTTGGAAGACACAGCTGACCTGGGAGTGCATGCAAGTTACTGCCAGGGCAACCTTCCTGAAATAGAAATTTACGGAAACGGGGAATCGATTTTTGACGGAAGTATTTCCACCTCCTCCATCAACAATACTTATTTTGGAGCCTGGCCTGTTGTAAAAGATACCCTGATCCAAAGGTCATTTACCATTAAAAATTCAGGGAACAAAACCTTAGATATCGATCAAATTCTTATTTCTGGCCTTAACGCCATTCACTTTTCAATAGGCTTCGAAGGCAACAAATCAGTTGCACCTTCGGATAGTCTTCTATTTACTGTCGACTATAGTCCAAATCTAACCGGAATACATACTGCCAGGCTTGAAATTATAAATACTGATCCCTCTGAAAACCCTTTTGAATTCATCATTCAGGGAGAAGGTACAGGGCCCACATTGCATCCCTTGATTATCTCTCAATACTATGAAGGAAATGCAAATAACAAATGGATAGAAATAACAAATACCAGCAACAAAATCAGTCCTGAAAACACATATTATCTGGCACTTTTTAGGAATGAAGATACACAGCATCCCATCGGTATAAAACCAAGTAGTAAAAAAATGATTCCGGCAATTTCTCCGGGTCAGTCAGTTAAATATTCCGCCTCACTTAATGTCACAGAGCCCGCCTATGCTATTGATGGCAACGAGATAAAAACTTCTGTTTGCAATTTTACAGGAGATGATATTCTCGTTATTTCTACTTCAGATACCGAAACGTGTTGGACTGAACGAACAGATATCATTGGTTCTTCAGGTATTTGGGGAACTAACCTAAGTATGATCAGGAAATATGGTTGTGATGCTTCTATACCCAATACGGGTTTTGAGGAATCCGACTGGCTTATCTTTTCATATGAAGTCATTGACCTGGCAGCGCCAGATTCAAATGTAAGAATAGGGATCCATAATTCAGGTTCGACTAGCTGGCGTGAAGGATCCTGGACAAATGGAAAACCTGATGCCCACCGTAAAGCAATTATAGAAAGTAATTATTCGACAAGAACACACGGGAACATCGAAGCTTGTACGCTACATATTCTATCGGATATTACCCTGTTTGTTTCGGCATCAGACCATGTCAGGATCCAAAAAGATCTGGTGGTAGATGGAACTTTAGAGGTAAGTCATGAAGGTTCTCTTGTCCTAGTAGATGATCATGGTACAATAGATAATAATGGGGCCATATTTATTCATAAAACTACCACTGAGCTCAATCCTAAAGACTATACCTATTGGTCAAGCCCAGTTGAAAATGCGTCTTTAGAAACAGTATTCTGGAATTCTCCAAAAAATTCCTTTTATTTCTTTTCAACAAAGGATTTTGAAGACCTGAATAACGACGGATCGGATGATAATAACAACGCATGGGTGCGTGCTTCAGGAGCAATGCAGGTTGGTAGGGGTTATACCTCCATGGCTCCTGATACCACCCCTTTTGCAAAGGAGCAAAACGTAACATTCACCGGAACAATTAATACAGGAATCATTGAAATACCCATTTACGCTGAAACAAATACATTACCTGAGCAACATCATTGGAACCTTATCGGTAATCCTTACTCTTCTGCTATAGATGCTGAACTGTTACTCAATAATCCGGCAAATAAGGACTTGCTCAGTGGAACCTTCTATTTTTGGACCCATAGTACTCCAGCTCAAGTTCAAGAGTCTCTAGGCGTTCGAAGTTACACTTCTGATGATTATGCCATGTATACAGTTGGAACCGGAGGTGTCAAAGCCAATCCAAATGGAAAGGAGCCTACACAATATATAAGCAGTTGTCAGGGCTTCTTTGTAGAAGGACTAAAAAAAGGCGTTCTAACTTTTAAAAATGAGATGAGGACCGTTGAACACAATGATAATTTCTTCAAATCAAAAAAACTTAAAGACAGTGTAAATGAAAACAAGATCTGGTTGAATCTTACAAATGACCAAGGCGCATTTAGCCAAATCCTTATTGGATTTATAGATGGGGCCACTACCTCATTTGACAATAATTTTGACGGGGCAAGAATAGATACACAAAATCCAATAAACTTTTATTCACTTGCGGATGATAAGCCGTTTGCAATTCAAGGCCTACCGAGCTTCCAGGGCAATGAAAAAATCCAACTAGGTTTTCACAGTAGAATTCAGGAAGAAACATTATTAAAAATAAGTATCGACCATATAAAAGGTGGCTTTGCGGACACAGAGATTATCCTTCATGATAAACTGCTAAACATATATCACGACTTGTTAGTTTCATCCTATTCCTTTATGCCAGAGGAACCGATGAAGAACAACCAAAGGTTTGAACTGGAGTTTAGATCTTTGCCAGAGGTCAATCCTATATTATCCCGGGATCCATCAAAAATTAAATGGTTATTATATGATGAAATGCTTTCGGTTAGCACCAGCAATAATGATACTATACTTCGGCTTGAGATCTTTGATCTCAATGGCAGGAAATTAAAAGATCATTCCGCAAATGCAAATTTAGTTCACATTAACTGGTCTGGGTTTCCTTCTCGAAGCATCTATGTTCTTCGCGCAAAACTTCAAGATTCAAGAACTATTGTAGCAAAAATAATCCCATAGGGGCAAAAAAAAAGCCCCGCTTCAGCGGGGCTTTATGATATATTCTTACCTTATTATTTTATCGTTACTATCGACAAATTGATATTTTAAATATGGGAAAGCATCTCTAGGAACTATTCTGATCCATTTCTTATACTTTAAGAACCATTTCACTTGAATTGAACTCAAACCTTTTGTAAGATAGGAAGCAACGAAAGAATGTGCATGTAACGCAATTCCAGATTTGTTTTCTTCCATGATCTTCATCAAATTGGCTTCGATCCTGTCGATTAAAACTATCGGGGCTTCTACTTCTCCATTTTTATTTGGATCTTCCTCGTCTGTTTTTATGTTCCTTTCAGGTCTAACTCTTTGGCGGGTAATCTGAACCAAACCGAATTTACTAGGTGGTAATACCTTGTGCTTCGTACGGCTGGTACTCATTTCCTTTCTAAGATGATCATACAATTTTTTCCTGTGATCTGCCAGATGCATATCAATGAAATCAATGACTATGATTCCTCCCATATCCCTTAGCTGAAGTTGTCTCGCAATCTCTGTGGCTGCGATCATATTAACTTCCAGAGCTGTATCTGCCTGTGAATTAGCCTTGTTGGATCTATTTCCTGAATTGACGTCTATTACGTGCAAAGCTTCTGTATGTTCAATGACCAAATAAGCTCCTTTTCGCATTGAAACAGTACGGCCAAAAGCCGATTTTATCTGTTTTTCAATTCCGTAATAATCAAAGATCGGCACTCTTGATTTATAATGCTGAGCGATCGATTTTTTTTCCGGTGCTATTCTTTCCAAATAGTCTAGAATTTCCTGATGTAATGATAAATCGTTTGTAATAATACTGGTAAACGACTCGTTGAACACGTCTCTTAAGATTGATGAGGCCCTGTTCAATTCAGATAAAACTTTTTGAGGTGCTTGAGCATTTGGTATTTGCTTGCACATATTGACCCAACGTTGAACCGAATATTGTAAATCTCGGTCTAATTCGGCTACTTTTATGTCTTGAGCAACTGTTCTTAAAATAACACCAAACCCTTTGGGCTTAATACTTTGAGCCAGTCTTTTTAACCGGTCCTTTTCTTTATTATTGGTGATTTTCTGTGATACTGATACACGATCAGAAAATGGAACTAAAACCAAATAGCGCCCTGCAATTGATAATTCTGAACTTATACGCGGTCCTTTGGTAGAAATAGGTTCTTTCACAACCTGTACTAGCATATTCTGTCCCGATTTTATTGCATCATCAATTTTTCCATGTTTGTTAATATCTTTCTCAAATTGGAAACCCTTAAGGGTGAAATCTTTTCTTTTCCCAGTACTAACTTGTTGTGTGAATTTTTTTAAAGATGATAATTGTGGTCCTAAATCATGATAATGTAAAAAGGCATCTTTCTCACTTCCTACATTCACAAATGATGCATTTAGTCCCGATAAAGTTTTTTTGACTTTGGATAAAAAAATATCTCCTACTGAGAAATTATTGTCCAAAGTTTCATTGTGTAACTCAACAAGTTTTCCATCTTTTAATAAGGCAAAATCTATATCAGAGGAATTCGATCTAATAATTAATTCTGTTTTCACTCTGTTATATTTTTGCATCCATCTGCTTTGACCATGAGATCATACTACAGACAGATTGATTAATAATTGTGTGTGGTTATTCTTGATAACCTCCGTATTTGTCTAAACAAATTTTATGTCAATGAACGTACTAAACTGAAAACTGAAAACAAATAGGTGATTGCTCACCTATTCGTTATTTTTTCTTCTTATGTCTATTTTGTCTGCTTCTTTTCTTACGCTTGTGCGTCGAAATTTTACTGCGTTTTCTTTTTTTACCACTTGGCATAATAAACTGAATTATAAGATTTTTATTATTTTACTGCTACGCTTTTTTTAACGCTCTCTACAAAAACTTTTGCAGGTTTGAACGCTGGAATATTGTGAGCAGGTATTTTTATTGTTGTGTTTTTTGAAATATTTCTTCCAGTTTTCTCAGCTCTTTCTTTCACTATAAAACTGCCAAATCCTCTTAAATAAACATTATTTCCTTGGTTCAACGAATCTTTCACTTCTACCATAAAATCCTCAACTACTCTTAAAACATCAGCTTTTTCAATACCAGATTTTTCTGAAATGTTAGCTACGATCTCTGCTTTTGTCATTTTAAATTATTTATACGTTATTTTATTCTTTATTTGAGGGGGCAAATATAATACAATAAATCAATTTCAAAAAGCTAAATGATTAAAATTTAATTAGATAAAAAATTGTACTATTGCAAAATGAGGGGAAATTTAAAATTTTCTAACACATTAATAATGTGGTATTTAATTAATAAACGGGATTTACCTTGGAGGAAATCTAAAGATCCTTATTTAATTTGGTTATCTGAAATTATATTACAACAGACCCGTATCGCACAAGGAACCTCATATTACGAAAAATTTGCAAGTGAATTTGATGATATTTTTGACCTTGCCGAGGCCGATGAAAAGACAATTTTAAAATTATGGCAGGGTCTGGGGTATTATTCGCGTGCCAGAAATCTGCATAGTACGGCAAAGATGGTTGCGAGTCAATATAATGGTCAATTTCCTAACTCTTATTCTGAACTAATAAAATTAAAAGGCATAGGAGATTATACGGCTTCAGCAATAGCTTCTATCGCTTTTGATCAGCCTTATGCAACAGTCGACGGGAATGTATTCAGAGTTCTGTCACGAGTTTTCGGAATAAATACACCTATAAATGAATCTAAAGGTATAAAAGAATTCAAATTGTTAGCTGATGAATTATTAGATCCTAACGATCCAGGAACTCACAATCAGGCACTTATGGAGTTTGGAGCGCTGGTTTGCACGCCAAAAAAACCTAAATGTGATACTTGTGTTTTCAACGATACATGTTTTGCACTTCAAGAAAAAAGTATCGATGTACTGCCTGTAAAACTTAAAAAACTTAAAATCAGAAAGCGTTATTTCAACTATTTAGTGTTAGATATAAAGGGAGAATCAACCGTCCTGAGACAAAGAAAGCACAAGGATATCTGGCAAAACCTATTTGAATTTCCCCTTTATGAAACCCTGGGTGATCTTCAAGATGAATCTGAACTTGTGGAGATCATCAGGTCAAAGCTCCTTAACAATGGTTCCTTCACACTTAAAAAGTATAATGAACTTCCCATTATTCACAAACTGACACATCAAACTATATATACCTCATTTTGGATCGTTAAGCCGAAGGAAAAACCTGAGAATGTGACCTCATGGCAAGAACTGAAAGACTTGGCACTACCCGTATTATTGCAGAATTTTGTTGATAAATATCAAAGCGCAAATTAATGCATACCTTGCAATTTGATTATCTTTGATTCTTATTAAATTATTATGGCAAACTCATTAAATAAGGTGATGCTGATTGGGCATTTAGGTGACGAAGTAAAAATGCATTATTTTGAAGGAGGAAATTGTATTGGAAGATTTCCGGTTGCTACAAATGAATCATTTAGCAACAGACAAACAGGCGAAAAGGTGACAACCACCGAATGGCATAATGTAGTTGTTAGGAATAAACTGGCTGAACTTTGTGAGAAATTTCTAAGCAAAGGTGATAGGGTTTTTATTGAAGGAAAGATTAAGACAAGGCAATGGGAGCAGGAAGGTGTTAAAAGATATACGACTGAAATTCATGCCCTGGATATGACTTTTCTTACAACGAAAAAGGATCTCAATAACCCTGCTTCAATAGAAACTTCCCATGAGACCAATGAAAATAAATCTAAGGGGATAGATTCTTTAAAAGACACTGCTGATGATGTGCCATTTTAGTTTTAAATTTATTTCGAATTAAACCACTATTCTTTGGATCCTGAACCCGCAAGTATTTTTATGGCAATAGAATTTGGTTGGCAAGGCATAACCGGAATCGTTTCACTCTTGATTTTATTGGTTATTTCTGGTTTTATCTCTGGTACTGAAGTCGCATACTTTTCGTTGTCAAAAGCGGATCTTGAAAAAGAAGGTGACCCAAATATACTTCAGGTAAATCAATTGCTGGATAATCCAAAAAAACTGTTAGCGACCATACTTATTTCGAATAATTTTATCAATATTTTATTTATTCTGCTTTTTACTTATGTTGGTGATTATTATTTCGCTGGCCTGTCTTCTACCTTGATCAAATTTCTTATAGAAATTGTTCTGGTTACTTTCCTTATTCTTTTATTTGGAGAAGTTTTACCCAAAATTTATGCAAATCGAAATGCCTCAAGTTTTGCCTCCTTTATGGCTAAACCAATGCTTTTTTTGAACTCTATGTTAACTTTTTTAAGCAGCCCACTATTAAACCTCACGAACTTAGTCGAAAAGAAATTAAGCAAAAAACAATCTGATTTTTCAGTTGAAGTCTTATCTCAAGCCCTGGAATTGACTTCCAAAGGAGCAACCACAAAAGAAGAGAAAAAGATCCTACAGGGTATTGTCAATTTTGGAAACACAGATACTTCTCAAATTATGTGCCCGAGAATGGACATATTTGCCCTGAGCTCAGATGAAGAGTTTACTGCTATCACGGAAAAAATAATTAAAAAGGGACATTCCAGAATTCCTATTTACAAGGAAAATGTAGATCATATTATAGGTATTTTATATACTAAAGATCTGATTCCTCACTTAAGTAAAAAAACCTTTCAATGGAAAAAGATCATCAGAGAAGCTTTTTTTGTTCCGGAAAATAAAAAACTTGATGATCTCTTAAAAGAATTTCAAGAAATGAAGAACCATATGGCAATTGTAGTTGATGAATATGGTGGAACATCTGGCCTGATTACTTTAGAAGATATAATTGAAGAAATTGTGGGTGATATTTCAGATGAATTTGATCAAAATGATTTGTCTTATTCCAGATTGGATGAGTTTAATTATGTTTTTGAAGGAAAAACGACCTTAAAGGATTTTTACAAGGTATTGAATATAGAGGAGGCAGTTTTTGAAGAGCATAAACACGAAGCTGAAACACTGGCCGGATTTATACTGGAAATCACAGGCAAGTTTCCAAAGAAGAACGACAAAGTCAGCTTTAAAAATTACAATTTCACCATTGAAGCCATCGATAAAAAAAGAATTAAGCAGGTGAAAGTCAACCTGCCAATGAAGAAAAAATAGCAATGAATAAAATAATTTTGAAAATTACCGTAGTAGGCTTATTAGGCTTAATGACTATAAGCTGCTTCAAAGAGGAAGTACTTCCTAAACCTAAGGCTCAGTTGAGGCTTGAGTATCCAGCACCAGTATATGAGATGATCAATAGTGAATGTCCTTATACTTTTGACAAATCAAGTGCTACCGAGGTAAAACTAAATAGTAAATGTTGGGTTAATATAGACTATCCTAATTTAAAGGCTTCGATTAATATGACCTACAGACCGGTTGAAAATAATCTAAAAGAATTATTGCTTGAAGCTGAAAAATTAACTTTTAATCATACCATTAAAGCTGATGGTATAAGCTCAGCCCCGTATATCAATGAACAAAAAAAAGTCTATGGCTCAATAGTTGAGGTCACAGGTAATGCTGCTTCTCCAATTCAGTTTCATGTAACTGACAGTAGTCATCATTTTATTACAGGAGCCGTTTATTTTAATGTTCAACCTAATTATGATTCTATAAAACCGGCTATAAATTATTTACAACAAGACATCATTCGCATGATTGAATCATTGGAATGGAAAGATTAAAACCTATTTAATTAGAATAAAATTGAAGAAAAAATACCTCTATAACAAAACAATAAGATTCTGGCTCCTCACGGGTCTTGTCATGCTAATTGGTCAGGTTATCCTGGGCGGAATCACAAGGCTAACGGGTTCAGGTTTGTCAATTACCAGCTGGGATATTATTACCGGGGTCATCCCCCCAATGAATAAGCAAGAATGGCTCGAATTATTTGAGCTTTATAAACAAACGCCACAATATCATAAAATAAATGCTGACTTTACTTTAAAGGATTTTAAATTCATTTATTTCTGGGAATACTTTCATCGTCTTTGGGTCAGAATGCTGGGGATTATATTTCTAATTCCTTTTATCATTTTTATCATTCTCAAACAGATCGATATTTTCCTGATAAAAAGACTTGCACTTGTTGTGATTTTAACTGCTTTGACGGCTTCTGCCGGATGGATTATGGTCATGAGTGGACTGGTAGACAGGCCTTGGGTAAATGCCTACAAACTAACGCTGCATTTCCTTTTGGCAGTCCTAAGCATTGGAGCCATGGTGAAGTGTATAGCAGATGTCTACCTTATGGAAAATAAACCAAAAAAGGGGCATACCAGGTTTGTTATGATTCTTTTGGTATTTACTACTGTTCAGTTGGTTTTTGCAGGATTAATGGCTGGCATGAGAGCCGGACTTTATTATTCTAGTTGGCCGTCGATGAACGGTGCCTTTATACCAGATGTTTTACTTGACATCAATAACTGGACCTTGCATAACCTGACCAACTATGACCGCTTTGCTTTTGCCCCCGCACTCGTTCAGTTTGTTCACAGAATGCTTGCCTACCTGATCTTACTACTTACAGTATACTTTTATCATAAAAAAAGAAACCATGTGCATACAGGCGCCATTAAATGGTTAACAGTTTCCTATCTTCTTGTAGTGTTTCAGGTTTTTCTGGGTATCATGACCTTATTGAAGATCAAAACTGGTATCCCTCTTGTTTATGGAACCCTTCATCAGCTGGTTGGAGTTCTCTATGTGATCAGTCTATTGTTTTTATACTATTCTCTTAGGAAGAAAATTTCAATCTGGAGCAAAAAAAAGCTACCTTAAGGTAGCTTTTTTAAAAAATTCAAGAAGTTTATGTGTTAGGCTTTACAGCTACCATCACAAGATTTACCATCTTTGGCACATTTTCCTTTACAATTTTTCATAGTTGAATCAGCCATCACTTTTGCTGAATCAACTGCTTTTTCAGCATCAGAAGCTAATGAGTCAACAGCTTGTTCTACGTCATCTGCAGCTCCTTCAACTGCATCAACAGTAGCATCAGCAGCGCTTTCGGCCGCATCTACAGTAGCATCAGCAGCATTTTCAACGGCATCAGCAGCATCAGTTGCACTTTTTTTAGTTTGGTCACATGAAAATGTAAGTACGCTTAATACAGCGATTACAAAAATTCCTTTGATCAATTTCATAGTTGTTAATTTTAAGTTAATATTTTAGGCCCGCAAGATAACAAAACAAATATGAAGAAATTCTGAAGTAGGGCTATGAAATGCAATAAAATAAAAAAACCTGAATTTGATTCAGGCTTTCTTTAAAACATCTATTTCAATAAAGTTTATAACTTCTCTACTCTGAAATCTACAAGAAACTTGACACTCACACCTACAGGCTCACCTGCTTCTGTTGCAGGCACTACATGTGGCGTGCTATTTACAACTCTTTCCATTTCAACTTTTAATGCTGGATCTGGAGCAGTCACTCTTAAAGAGAAAACTCGACCTGCTTTATTTACATGAATTACAACTCCCATTTCATAGTCACCGCTTTTTAAACCAGCTTCTTTCGCAATATCATGATTGAATTCACTTTTTATGTAAGCGATAAAACTTTCCTTATTACATGCTCTGATTTCTTCCAATGATCCTGTACACCCGGGATAAATAACTGGAGTATCAGCAAGTTCTTCTGAAATTACACCTTCAGGCACTACAAGAGCTTCAACATCTTTAGATTCAGTTTCGATACCTTCAGCAGCCTCCATAGTTTCAGCAGCACCATCTTCAGAAGTAGCAGCAGCACCGGCCGCAGCGGCATCTGATCCTTCTTCACTTGCTTCCATACCACTGGCATCTGATCCTTCTTCGGTCATTTCAACTGAGGCGTCATCTTGAACTTCTTCTTTTTTTGTTTCCTTACATGAAACAGCAATCATACTCACTAAAGCAAATATGAACAATACTTTTACAATTTTCATTTTCTATTGAGATTTGGTTAAATAATGAACAAAATAAGTAAATTTTAACCTAAATACCTAATAGTTAGGTTATGAAAAAAATAGGTTAAAAAAAATGGGCGCTAAGCGCCCATTTAATAAATGTAGAACAATTCTATTAATTGATTCCTGGCTTGTATTTAAAACTCTGTCCTCCAACAGAAGCTTCGGCCATAAAACCACCAATCGTTTTAGTAAAAATTGCAACACCATCTTGATAATCAATATCAGCTGATGCTCCATCTTTCAATGCCACGGCCGAAGCCTGACCTGAGAATTTAACTTTCCCAGCTGTAAACCTATCAAAAGCGGCTTGGTCCTCGAACAAAATAATTTCCATGTATTGCTGACCACCAGCTTGCAATCCAAAAGTTGCCTGGGCAAGTTTAGATTCTCCTACAACTGTTTTGTTGTCAAATACCAATCCTTTACCTCCGGCTCCTCCGATTCCAAGGCCTCCTTTTGTAATTTTTGGGAAAAATGCAAATGCATAAGCAGTATGCAAATGAGCTTCAACTTTTGGGTTACTTTTTGCAAATTCTGTTAAAGAAGTCTTCACTTCATTTTGAAGTTTTGTGTCTTTAGGATAAACAACTGTGATTTTCTTTTCAGTAACAGCTGCTGCTACTTCTTCTACAGCGTCCCCTGCAGCATCAACAGCATCTGAAGCTGCTTCACCTGCGGCATCTGCTCCTTCCTCTACTGCATCACCTACTGTTTCTGCTCCTTCTTCTAAAGCGTCAGCGGCATCTGAAGCTGCGTTATTTACTGCTTCTGTTGTTTCTTCTACTGCGTCATCAATAGCTTCGCTAGCATCCTTTTTCTCAGATTTACATGAAAATGCAATAGCGCTAACCAGCATCACAGTAAAAAGTAATTTCATTAATTTCATAATTTTATAGTTTTAGG
>CBDULU010000014.1:0-13905 GCA_965368155.1 uncultured Flavobacteriaceae bacterium | reverse complement strand
TTATGACAATTTTGACATTGCCAATGAGGAAATTGCGACCTTGCCTTTGCTGAATCTGGCAGACTATTCTGTTGACAAGATTTTTGAGAAAGCCATGGAAACGAGAAATGAGATCAAAGTGGCTCAAACCAATATAGAAATTGCTGAAAGCGACGTAAAGCTGGCAAAGGGTGCAATGCAGCCAACCTTATCAGGTTTTTTTAATTGGAATTCCAGGTATTCTGATAGAGATATAATTTTAGGATCTGAAATAGATCCAAACAATCCTACCAGAGTTATCGGGCAGGTTGAAACTACTGGAGACAATGTGATTTCCCAGAATTTTATTCCAATAACCGGTCCGGCACAAGGGTTTTTTGATCAGTTTGATCAGAATAAGGGAAGTTCATTCGGTTTGTCTTTACAAATCCCGATTCTTAATGGATTCAGTGCCTCGAATAATGTAAGAAGGGCAAAGATCAATTATGAGCAGCAAAAATATCAATTGAATCAAGAGGAACTTGATCTTGAAAGAACCATACACCAGGTTTATGCTGATGCATTGGGATCTTTAAAATTATACGAAGCATCCAGGAGAACTCTGGAAGCACGAGAAGTATCATTTGAATATGCCCAGGAGCGTTTTGATGTTGGCGTGTTGAATTCTTTTGACTATGGTCAGATCAAGAACAGGCTGGTTGCTGCAAATGCAGAGTTTTTAAGAGCCAAATATGACTTTATATTTAGGGTGAAATTACTGGAATTCTATTATGATGTACCAGTCGAGAATTTATAATCGATAATTCCGGTCATATATATTGGGGCTTATCCTTAACATAGAAACTGCAACAAAAAATTGCTCTGTGAGTTTATCAAGAGGGGGTGAAGTTATTGCTCTTAAAGAACTCAATGAAGGAAAATTTTCACATGCAGAGAAATTACATTCCTTTATCGTTGAACTTTTCCAAGAAAGCGGTTGTAAGATGCATGATCTGGATGCCATTGCTATAAGTAAGGGGCCAGGTTCTTATACGGGTTTAAGAATAGGCGTCTCAGCGGCAAAGGGGCTTTGTTATGCCTTAGAAAAACCTTTGATATCAGTACCAACGCTACAAATTATGGCGCTTCAGGTTCCAAGTCTGGAGGGTGAGTTGGTAGTTCCTTTGTTGGATGCCAGAAGAATGGAGGTCTATAGTGCCGTTTTTGATCATGACTACCATCAGATCAGACAAACAGAAGCCGAAATCATTGATGAGAACTCATTCGAGTCCATTTTAAACAAGGGGATTGTTCACTTTGCAGGAGATGGAGCCCAGAAATGCGTGGAAATTATCAAGCATGTGAATGCCCGGTTTATAACCGATATTTATCCTTCTGCAAGAGAAATGGCCATTATATCGACCCGTAAATTTAAAGTGGCCGATGTTGAAGACGTCGCTTATTTTGAGCCCTATTATCTTAAGGACTTTGTGGCCGGTAAGCCAAAAAAATATTTTAACTAAGCAGCCAGACCCCCAGGGCCAGTAGTGCAGGAACTGCCTGTATATAAAACAGTTTGATCATTTTGGTTGAATAACCTCCGTAAATTCCAGCTACACTGACACAAATCAGCATAAAAACGATGACATCGATTTTACCTGATGCTATTCCCCAAATCAAGCCTGCAGCAAGAAAGCCATTGTATAAACCTTGATTAGCAGCCATTACTTTAGAGTTTTCGGCTTGTTCTTTTGAGAGTCCGAAGGCTTTCATTCCTTTAGGTTTGGTCCAATAGAACATTTCCAAGACTAAAAAATAGATATGCTCAAAAGCAACCAGGGCCGAAAGGATTAAAAAGATAGTTTTCATAAAATGATTTTTAATAAGAACTGCTCATTTGTCCGAGAGCCTTCTTCGATTCTTTCACCGGTAATTTACAGGCGCCATCTATACAAACATAGATAGTGGTTTCATTCTCGTTGTATTTGTATTCGAGTAAGGGTAAATTACTTTCCTTGACACTACCAACAATCAACTTGTTTGGCAGATAGACTTCGTTTATTTCTTTTAGTTTTTCTTTAGCCTCTGAACCAACAATGGCTACTTCATAAAAATCACCGAGATAATTGCTGTAAAGATTGAGCCAGTTAGAGGCACCAGATCCATAGCTTATAGCTGTTTCCTTAACATTATTAAGCATAGCCTTGGCATTTTCAGCATAATGCTTGTTGCCGTAATAATGGCCTAGTTTAAAAAGGTTATTTGCCATGATAGAATTTGAGGAAGGGATAACATTATCATCAGTTTCTATCTTTCTGCTGATCAGTCCCTGTTCTTTGTTCGAAGTGAAGAAAAACATTTTACTTTGATCATCATAAAAATGATCAAAAGTATAATCGGTAAACTGTTTGGCACTTAGCAACCAATTTTCGTCCAGGGTGACTTCATAGAGGCTTATAAACGCATCGATTACCGTGGCATAATCTTCAAGATAAGCTTCAATGTTGCTTTGATCATTTTTAAAACTCCTATAAAGTCCACCATCCTCTTTGACCATTTTATTCTGAATGAAATAGGCATTCTTTAAAGCTATTTGAAGAAACTTATCTTCCTGGAATACACTATAGGCATTTACATATCCTTTAAGCATCAGGGCATTCCATGAGGCCAGTGTTTTATCATCCAGTCTGGGCTTGTCTCTCTTATTCCTTTCCTGATCTAAAAGCTGCTGCCATTTTTCCAGTTTTTCCTCCAATTCTGACTCACTGATACTATTTTCTTTGCAAAACTCTTCTGTAGAGATAGAACGAATCAAATGGTATTTGTCATCTTCCCATTTCCCATAACCATTGACATTGTAATAATTGGCAAAAAGATCAAAGTCATCCGCCAAAAGCGATGTTAGTTGTTCTTTATTCCATACATAAAAGGCGCCTTCCTCTAATTCACCTGCTTCATTATGGCTGTCAGCATCTAAGGAAGAATAGAAAGCCCCAATATCCTTATACAGTTCAGTTTCAACAAATTCTATAGTGCGGTACACAACGTCCTTGTACAATGGGTCCTTTGTTACTAAAAACGCTTTCGAGTAAAGTGAAACAAGTTGAGCATTGTCATAAAGCATTTTTTCAAAATGGGGCACATGCCAATGATCATCAACAGAATACCTGGCAAATCCTCCGCCAACATGGTCAAAAATACCGCCGTAGGCCATTTTTGTCAGGGATGTGTTTACGTAATCCAGTATCTCCTGGTTATTAGTTTGGACGGCATAGCGCAACAAAAACTCAATATTGCCAGGGATAGGAAATTTAGGGGCTCCGGTTCGTCCACCATTCTTGACATCCATTGTCGGAAGCCATTTATCTATAGCAGACTGTAATTCTGCTTTATCAAAAATGGCAGCTTCTTCATTTAGAGTGATCAATCCTGTTTGCTGAATCCCTTCCGTAAGTTTGCTGGCATATTCTTCTGCCTTTTGCGGCTCATTTTTATAGAGGTCGGCGAGTTGGGTCAAGGCGTTGGTCCATTTGTCTTTCGGGAAGTAAGTTCCTCCCCAAATGGGCCTTCCATCAGGAAGGGCCACGCAGTTCAATGGCCATCCACCACTACCGGTAAGCAGTTGAACAGCATTCATATAGACTTGATCAACATCAGGTCTTTCCTCACGATCCACTTTAACGTTGATAAAATTCTCGTTCATTATGGCTGCGACATCAGGATCTTCAAAGCTTTCATGTTCCATAACATGGCACCAATGACAAGCTGAATAACCAACCGAAATCAAAAGGAGTTTGTTCTCTTTTTTGGCAAGTTGCAAAGTTTCATCGTTCCATGCGTGCCAGTCCACTGGGTTATGGGCATGTTGTAAGAGATAAGGACTGGTTTCATTTATAAGGTCATTTGTATACTGAAAGTCATTTTTCATGGTTTGGTCTTTCGGCTTCTTGCAGCTTTGTGCTATTATGATCGCAAATAACAGCATAAATAGGGTCTTATACATAAAGCAAATTTTGACAAATATAACACGATTTGGGTGATATCAACTGTTAAAATTATTTTCCAAATGTGACCATCCAGGTAAATTAAAAGTTAACTTAAAGTTATATAGAATTTTTAAATGGTAACATTAAAGTAACATTGAAACCTATTTTGTATCATAGCTTTGCACCATAATTCTAAGCTTAAAATAATGGAGAATATTTATATTCTGATGTTAATTGCGTTGATTGCTCTTGCAGCTATAGATCTAGTAGTTGGGGTAAGTAATGACGCCGTGAATTTTTTGAATTCAGCGATTGGATCTAAGGTAGTGTCCATGAGAACCATCATGATTGTAGCAAGTATAGGAATCGCTGTGGGCGCGATTTTTTCAAGTGGTATGATGGAAGTAGCCCGAAAAGGCATTTTCAATCCAGGTGAATTTTACTTTAATGAGATCATGATCATTTTTATGGCTGTGATGATTACGGATGTGCTATTATTGGATTTTTTCAATACTTTGGGGATGCCAACCTCAACAACGGTTTCCATTGTCTTTGAGTTATTAGGAGCTGCAGTTGCTATGGCCCTGATCAAGATTGCTGTTTCTGATACCGAGACCCTAGCCAATCTTTCGCAGTATATCAATACAGAAAAGGCGGTTTTAATTATTTCAGGAATATTTCTATCGGTAATTGTGGCCTTTTCAATAGGTGCTTTGGTTCAATACCTTTCACGTTTGTTTCTCACCTTTAATTTTGAGCAGAAACCCAAGATCTATGGTGCCTTGTTCAGCGGTATCGCCTTGACGTCTATAACTTATTTTATTTTTATGAAAGGCCTTAAAGGGACGGCATATTATAAGGATATAGAAGGTCTGTTGGAAGGCAATGAATTGTATATTATAGGGATAGCTTTCGCGGTGTGGACCTCATTATCATATGTATTGACAAGGTTTTTAAACGTTAATTTATATAAGATCATTATCACTGTAGGTACCTTTGCCTTGGCACTTGCTTTTGCAGGTAACGACTTGGTGAATTTTATTGGAGTACCTATGGCTGCATGGAATTCTTATGAGGCATGGAGTGTATCAGGCGTTCCTGCCAGTGAATTTAATATGGGTGTTCTTGCCGGAAAAGTACCAACTCCTGCCATATTCCTTATTATAGCTGGACTGATCATGGTGGTTACCCTTTGGTTTTCTTCGAAAGCCAAGAAAGTGGCGGCAACAGAAGTAAACCTCGCCAGACAAAGTGAAGGACATGAGAGATTTGAGCCAAATTCGCTTTCAAGAGTTATTGTACGTTCCACCTTAGGAATTACAAAGGGACTGAGTTTTGCTCTCCCTAAATCATTACAGGAAAATATTTGAAAAAGATTTGAAAAACCGGTGGTTAAACTTCCCAAGAAAAAAACATTTGAGCTACCTGCTTTTGATGCAGTAAGAGCTTCTACAAATCTTATGGTGGCTGGTGTCTTGATCTCAATCGCGACATCTTATAAATTGCCTTTATCTACTACCTATGTAACATTTATGGTTGCCATGGGTACTTCTTTGGCAGATCGCGCCTGGGATAGGGAAAGTGCCGTTTACCGCGTTGCAGGAGTACTCAATGTCATTGGAGGTTGGTTTTTTACCGCTTTCATTGCCTTTGTTACGGCTGGTATTTTTACTTACCTCATTCATTTAGGCAGTATTACAGCGGTTAGCTTACTACTATTTCTGGTGCTGTTTATTTTGGTAAGAAACTTTGTTAAACATAAAAAAGAAGAAAAGGAGACTGCTCAAAAGAAAGTGCTCAAAAGAGAAGAATTAATTACAGCTAAGGAAGTCATTGATGAAACTTCAGATCATATTTCGGAAGTGATTTCAAGGGCTGATAAATTATATTCTAATGTTGTGATCAATTTATCTCTTCAGGATCTTAGTAAACTGAAAAAGACAGATAAACACGTACTGAAGTTAAATGCAGAGGTTGACTCCTTGAAAGATGAAGCTTTTTATTTTATAAAATCTCTTGATGACTCTTCGGTTGAAGCCAGTAGATTTTATCTTTTGGTTTTGGGTTACTTACAAGATATTTCCCAATCGATCAGTTATATCTCTAAGGCAAGTTATAAGCATGTGAACAACAATCATAAGCAATTAAAGACAGATCAAATTGAGGATCTTAAGATCATTGATGAGCAATTGTCAACAATGCTTAAAGAAATTGCTGTCATCTTTCACGAGAGAAGGTTTGGCGATATATCCAAGATAGTCGATGAAAAGCATCAGCTTTTTGAACATGTCTCGAAGTCAATTGAAAGACAAATCAATAGGATCAGATCTGAAGAATCGAGTGCCAAGAATACTACTTTGTATTTCGGAAACCTATTGGAGACCAAAGACCTGATATCTGCCATTATGAATTTGCTGGAATTGTATCAGGAATTTCATTTTAACATGAAGAAAGCAAATATAGAAGTTTAGTTTTTATCAAATGATCCCGCTTGATGGCGGGATTTTTTTGTTTAGGGAATTAAGCACAATAAAGAGTGATTTAGCTGCTCCACTCATATTTTGTAATGCTACTGCAACTTATCCGACTGTAACTATAGTGACCGACATTATGTCAAAATTTACGTCACTTTGTACCTCTATTTAAAGTGGTACGTAAATTGCTATTAAATTGGAAAACAGTATTTAACAGATAAAAAAAATATTATGACTGAGTTGTTGACTAAAGAGACATTCTTAAAAAAGGTGTTTAATTTCGAAGATAATAAAGAGTGGAAATTTGAAGGTGATAAACCTTGTATTATAGATTTTTACGCAGATTGGTGTGGGCCATGTAAAATGGTGGCTCCAATTTTAGAAGAGTTATCGGAAGAGTATAAAGGAAAAATTGACATTTATAAAGTGGATACCGAAGCTGAACAGGAGTTGTCTGCAGCATTTGGAATAAGAAGCATACCATCCATGTTGTTCTGCCCTGGAGCAGAGCAGCCTCAAATGGCACAGGGAGCGCTTCCAAAACACAATTTAGAACAGATCATTGAAGATGTTCTAAAAGTTAAAAAACCAAGTAAAGTGTAATAAAAAAAAGCTGTTTTTAATGAAAACAGCTTTTTTTTTGGAATTTATAGCAGGTTAAACCAGGCCCTGCTTGATCAGATATTCAGCAATTTGAATGGTGTTTGTTGCAGCACCTTTTCGGAGGTTGTCACTAACAACCCACATATTTAATGAATTTGCCTGTGATTCATCTCTTCTGATTCGCCCAACAAATACATCATCTTTACCATGCGCATAGATTGGCATTGGATATGTATTGGTATCCAAATTATCTTGAACTACCACGCCCTCTGTGTTATGAAGCAATTCTCTGACTTCATTGACCTCAAAATCATTTTCAAATTCGATGTTGATACTTTCAGAATGACCGCCTGCAACAGGTATTCTTACGGCAGTTGCCGTAACAGCAATGCTATCATCATTTAAAATTTTTCTGGTTTCATTGACCAGCTTCATTTCTTCTTTGGTGTAGCCGTTGTCTTCAAAAACATCGCAATGAGGTAAGGCATTTCTGTGAATTGGGTATGGATAAGCCATTTCACCTTTTATACCCTGGTATTCATTTTCAAGTTGTTGAACTGCTTTAACACCGGTTCCGGATATTGATTGGTAAGTGGAAATCACTAATCTTTTGATTCCATATTTCTTATGAAGTGGAGCAAGGGCGACCACCATCTGAATAGTTGAGCAGTTTGGATTGGCGATGATCTTGTCTTCAGAAGTCAATTCTCCTGCATTGATCTCAGGGACCACAAGTTTTTTACTTGGATCCATTCTCCATGCAGATGAATTGTCAACAACTGTTATTCCTGCAGCAGCAAATTTCGGGGCCCATTCCAGTGATGTTCCTCCTCCGGCTGAAAACAAAGCTATATCAGGTCTTTGATCAATAGCATCCTGCAGTCCAATGACAGTATGCTCCTTACCTTTATAAATAATGGTCTTGCCCACAGATCTTTCTGAGGCCACTACTAATAATTCTGTCACAGGAAAATTTCTTTCTTCCAGTACTTCTAACATGACGTTTCCTACCATTCCGGTAGCTCCTACTACTGCAATTTTCATTTTTTTTAATTTAAATTTTCATTTTTGAAGCTGCAAATATGCTAAATAATTAACTATGTATCCTGTTCAATGTTTAATAAAATAAGCGTTTGTTTAATTTATATCAAATATAGTCTCCAGTACTTAATTTTTAACAGATAATTATTGATTAAATAATAAATTGTAATTTTGCGGCTCTAAAAAACTAAGTGAAAGATTATGGTATTGAACGGAAATAATAAAATTGAGTTGATGGCACCTGCCGGGAATTTTGAATCCATGCAAGCTGCCCTTGATAATGGAGCAGATTCTGTTTATTTTGGCGTGGAGCAATTGAATATGAGAGCAAGAGCCTCAATTAATTTTACGCTGGATGACCTGCCTGAGATCTCTATGAGATGTAAGGCAAAGAATGTCAGAACCTACTTGACATTGAATACCATCATCTATGACCATGATTTAAGTATTGTAAAAACCTTATTAAAAAAAGCTAAAGAGGCTGATATCTCGGCCGTAATAGCCATGGATCAGGCCGTTATCGCCATGGCCAGGCAGGAAGGAATGGAAGTGCATATTTCCACCCAGATCAATATTACTAATATTGAAACTGTGAAGTTCTATGCCATGTTTGCAGATACTGTTGTCTTAAGTCGTGAATTAAGTTTGCGTCAGGTAAAGAAGATCACCGAACAAATAGAAAAAGAAGAGATCAAAGGACCATCCGGAAGGTTATTGGAGATAGAGATATTTGGACATGGTGCACTTTGTATGGCAGTATCAGGGAAGTGTTATATGAGTTTGCATTCTGCTAATTCATCTGCTAATCGCGGTGCTTGTAAACAAAATTGCCGAAAAAAATATACGGTGATTGACCAGGAAACTGGTTTTGAAATGGAGCTTGACAATGAATATATCATGTCTCCTAAAGATCTTTGTACAATTGATTTCCTTGATCAAGTGGCTGATGCCGGAATTAAAGTACTCAAAATAGAAGGAAGGGGCAGGGCTCCTGAATATGTGGCCAATGTGATTAAATCGTACAGACAAGCTATCGATGCTTTGGCTGATGGAACCTATGACAAGGAAAAAGTAATTGGATGGATGCTTGAGCTTGAGAAGGTATACAACAGAGGTTTTTGGAACGGTTATTATTTGGGCCAAAAACTTGGAGAGTGGAGTAAGGGATCAGGTTCTCATGCTACACAGAAAAAAGTATATGTGGGCAAGGGAGTTCACTTTTTTCCCAAAGCCAATATTGGCGAGTTTAAATTGGAAGCCTATGACCTTAAGATAGGAGATAGAATTCTTATTACAGGACCTACAACCGGCGCGAAAGAGCTTGACATTAAAGAAATGTTTGTCAATGATGAAAAAGGTGAACAGGCTAAAAGAGGTGACAATATAACTTTACCTCTTGAGTTCAGAATCAGACCGAATGATAAATTATATAAAATCGTTGCGGTAGAAAAACCGGTTGAAGCGGTATCATAAAGTCATTAAAGCTCAGACTAAAATTTTAATACTAGTGCAGCCAGAATGTGAGGGTGGCGAATAGCGCGATCGCCAAAAAGATTCCAAGGGCTACGATCCAAACCTTATTATAATAAATTTTATGGAGCTTTATATCTTTTCGGTAACTCCATACCATAAGAATGATAAAAGAAATTGCGAAGATCGCTGCGAAAATAAGTTGTCCCCTACTAAACATTTTGGTTATATTTAAGGCTGCAAAGGTAAGACAATATGAGTAAAAAAGCGATCGTTTTTGGTGCTACCTCAGGAATAGGAAGAGAATTGGCAAAACTACTGGTAAAGGACGGGTATAGCGTCCTGATCACTGGAAGGCGCATTGAAATGCTAAATTCTCTTAAGCAAGAGAATCCTGATCAGTACCAGATCCGCCAGCATGATATTACTCATGTCAAGGATACACAACGGCTCTTTGAAGAAATACCTTCTTTTTTTGACCATATTGACCTCATTGTACATAACTCAGGAATAGGGGAAAATAATTTTAACCTTGAATGGGAAAAGGACCTTCCAACCTTGGAAACCAATGTCATCGGGGCAACAATGATCTACCAGCTTTCTTATAATTATTTTAAAAAACAAGGATTTGGCCATCTGGTCAGTATTACGTCGATTGCTTCCTTGATAGGAAACAGGCATATACCTGCATACCATGCTTCCAAGGCCTATCAGTCAAATTATATGGAATCATTATGGATGAAATCCAGAAGAACAAAAAAGGCTAAAATTAATATTACCAACATACTTCCGGGCTATGTTGATACAGATATCATTGATGGGCCTACTTTTTGGATGGCACCTCTTGACAAAGCCGTGAAACAGATTTATACGGCCATTAAAAAGAAAAAAAGAAAGGCATATATAACCAAAAGGTGGAGGTTGGTTGCCCTTATGATGAAAATTGTTCCACCTCAGATTACCATAAAATATTTATAAACTAACATGAAGAATAAAATAAAGGCAGTTCAGGAATTTCACGAGTCGTTTGGCTTAGGAGTATCACATAACCCAATAGCCAAGCTGTCAGCTCAGAAACTGAAGTTGAGATTTGATTTGATGGATGAAGAGAATAGGGAATACCTGGAAGCTGCAGAAAATGATGATTTAGTTGAGGTGGCAGATGCCTTGGGAGATATGCTTTACATTTTATGCGGTACCATTCTCGAACATGGTATGCAATATAAGATTGAAGAAGTTTTCAATGAGATTCAAAGAAGTAATATGAGTAAACTGGGTGCAGATGGGAAACCCATTTATCGGGAAGATGGTAAGGTAATGAAAGGACCGAACTATTTTAAACCTAATATTGTTTCCATTTTGGATAGATAAATATTTAACTTTGCAAACATCTTAAGTGTTTAAGAATTAAATAAATAATCGCTATTAAAATTTAATAAAAGCTAGTATGAAATTAATGAAAAAAGAACTTTTAATATTTGCCATGTTTATGGCTCTTTTGGTTTCCTGTAAAAAAGAGGAAATTAAAACGGAAGAGAAAATTCCGGGAATTGTTGTTGATAATATGGATAATACCACTAGCCCGTCCGAAGATTTCTTCAGGTATGTTAATGGTTCCTGGGTAGACAAAACAGAAATTCCTGCAGACAGGACTTCCTGGGGAAGTTTTAATGAGTTGCGTAAAAAAACAGATTCAGAAGTACTCACTATAATGAATAAGGCCATAGAGGAAGATAATTTTCCTAAACTCAAAGATGCAGAAGGCAACTTGACAATGGAATCGGATCAGAAAAAAGCCGTTAATTTTTATGAGACCATTATGGATACGATTTCAAGGAATGAGCAGGGAACGGATCCTTTAAAACCATTCTTGGAAAGAATAGATCAATTGGAAAATATAAATGATCTTCAACAGCTGATGATCGAACTGGAACCTTATGGAGGTATAGGATACTTCAACTTCTCTGTATTTAATGATTTGAAAAACAGCAAGATGAATGCAGGTTATATAGTTCCGGCAGGACTGGGATTGTCTCGTGATTATTACGTAGACGAAGATGAAGATACCAAAGAAAAACGCACGAAGTACAAGGCCCATATTGCAAGAATGCTGCAGTTTTTTGGAGAAAAGGAGGAAGATGCGACAGCAAATGCCGAAAGAATCTTTCAGTATGAATACAAACTAGCGGTGCCAAGGCTAACCAAAGAGGAAAGACGGGATACTAGAAATCTATACAATCCAATGACAATGTCAGAATTATCTGAAATGACTCCTTCCGTTGACTGGAAGACCTATATGGAAGGTATTGGAGTTACAGAAGTAGATACAATTATTGTGATGCAGCCTGTATATATGAAGGCCGTAGAGGAGATCCTAAATAACAGCGATCTGGAAGACATTAAATTATACTTAAAATGGACCGCAATAGATAGAGCTGCAGGTATGTTGAGTAATGAAATTGAAGTGGCTAACTGGGAATTTTATAGTAAGGAGTTAAGAGGAGCTAAAGAGCAGCGTCCCAGAGATGAACGTGCACTGGCTTCTATAAACGGTGTTATCGGAGAAGCTTTGGGGAAATTATACGTGGAAAAGACATTTCCTCCAGAAGCTAAGGCAAAGGCTGTTGAGATGATTGAAAACGTTATGCTGGCCTATGACAGCAGGATAAGAGGTTTGGATTGGATGAGTGAGGAAACAAAGGAAAAGGCCTTGGATAAACTGAATAAAATGACAGTAAAAATAGCTTATCCTGATGAATGGAAAGACTATGCTGCATTGGAAGTACTCAGTGTAGAGAATGGTGGAACCTATTTCCAAAACTCGGTTAATGCACAAAAGTGGAATTTTGAAAAAGACCTCGCCAAGCTGGGTAAACCGGTTGATCGCAAAGAATGGGGTATGTCTCCTCAAACGGTCAATGCCTATTTTAACCCCTTGAATAACGAAATTGTATTTCCTGCAGCCATCCTGCAGCCTCCATTTTACAATTACCAGGCTGACGAAGCAGTTAACTATGGTGGAATCGGGGCAGTGATAGGTCATGAAATTTCTCACTGTTTCGACGATTCAGGTTCCCGGTTTGACGGAGATGGAAACTTGAAGGATTGGTGGACACCTGAGGACCTTGAGAAATTTTCAGCTTTGGGAAAAGAATTGTCAGATCAATATAGCAAAGTTCAGGTCTATGAGGATGTGAACTTAAACGGAGAGTTCACCTTAGGGGAGAACATTGGTGATCTGGGTGGTATAAACGCAGCCTATGACGGACTTCAATTGTTTTTTGAGAAGAACGGCAGACCCGACGATATAGATGGATTTACAGCAGAGCAAAGATTTTTCATGTCCTGGGCAACAGTATGGCGCACCAAGATGCGAGAGGAGGCATTGAGGAACCTGATCAAAACTGATCCACATGCACCCGGAATGTACAGAGCCTATATGCCTTTGCAGAATGTGGATGCGTTTTATACTACTTTTGATATCAAGGAAGGTGATAAGATGTTTTTGGAACCAGAAAATAGAGTCAAAATTTGGTAATTTAAATTTTGAATAATCCCAAACCGGGAGAAACAAAAAAAGCCCTGATATAAGAATTATATCAGGGCTTTTTTTAGTATTATATACTGAACGGGATATATACCAATTAAGATACCCTGACTCTCCAGCCAAATTTATCCTCTGATCGGTTGTATTGAATATCAGTAATTTGTTTTTTCAATGAAGCCGCATAAGTTTCCTCTAGCTTAGGAAGTGTAAAGTCTTGATCCTTGTAACCAAATCCTGCAATAGGAGAAATAACAGCTGCGGTTCCCGCTCCGAACATTTCTTTCAGGCTTCCATTGTTAGAAGCCTCTACGATTTCATGAACAGAAATATTTCTCACTTCAACTGGAATACCCTGATCTTTTGCTAATTCAACAATACTTTTTCTTGTAATACCGTCAAGGATTCTGTCGCTGGTCGGTGCTGTGACAAGCGTATCATTTATACGAATAAAAATGTTCATCGCTCCGGCCTCCTCAATGTTTTCATGCGTTGTATCATCAGTCCAGATAACTTGTTGGTATCCTTTTTGAATGGCAAGATTCGTAGGATAGAACTGACCGGCATAGTTTCCACCAGCTTTGGCGAAGCCCACACCTCCATTGGCCGATCTTGAATATTGCTGCTCGATCAAGACTTTTAATTCTCCTCCAAAGTAAGGTCCGGAAGGAGAACAGGCGATGATAAATTTATATTTATCTGAAGGAGATGCGTGAAACCCGTTCCCTGAGGCAAACATAAATGGTCTGATATACAAGGAACTGTTTTTTGTTGTTGGGATCCAGTCTTTTTCAAGTAGTAAAAGCGCCTCAAGTCCTTCCATAAAATA
>CBDULU010000013.1:0-14694 GCA_965368155.1 uncultured Flavobacteriaceae bacterium | reverse complement strand
AATTTTTCTTATGACAAGGCGTTTAAGCTCATCGGTGAGGAAATACCTACAGATACCATAAAAGATATTCTGGCTTCGTTGGATATCCAGATCAATCATCAAACAGAGTCAGGCTTGGGTCTTACGATTCCTGCCTATCGCGTTGATGTAACTCGTGAAGCAGATATAGTTGAAGAGATTTTAAGGGTCTACGGTTATAACAACGTGGAGATCCCTGAAAAAATCAAGACTTCGGTTTCTAGCTCTAACAAATGGAGTCCGGAGAAAATTGAGCAGGTAGCAGCTGGTTTTTTGATCTCTAATGGCCTTTACGAGTCAATGAGCAACTCCTTAAGTAAACCTGAATATACGGATGCTTCTGAAAATATTGATAAGGAGAAAAATGTGGAAATCCTCAATGCCTTGAGCGGTGATCTATCCGTAATGAGACAGTCCATGCTCTTTGGCCTATTAGAAGGACTTTCTTATAATATCAATAGGAAGAATAACAATCTCAAAATGTTTGAGTTTGGGAATACGTATCATAAATACGATAGTGGTTATGCTGAAAATAAGCACCTGTCTATTGTTCTATCAGGTAAAAGAACCAGCGATCATTGGGCTCAGGCCAATAAAGTATCGGATGTGTTTTATCTGAAAGGAATAGTGAAATCACTAATGGAAAGATTGGGCATTACAGGCTTGAAATATGCCAGAACCAAAAATGATATTTTCTCAGAAGGGATTAGTCTGCAACTTGGGAAGATTAAAATTGTGGAATTTGGAGTTGTCAAAAGTGCTATTCTTAAAAAATTCGGAATCAAACAAGAAGTATTGTTTGCAGATTTTAACTGGAACAATGTAATTGCCAATGTTGGGAAAAAGAAGATTAAGATTTCAGAATTACCGAAGTATCCAGAGGTAAAAAGGGACCTGGCTCTTTTACTTGATGAAAAAGTAGATTTTATTGATCTGTATAATTACGCTTTTCAAACTGAAAGAAACCTTTTAAAAAATGTTGATCTTTTTGATGTTTATATGGGAGATAAATTACCAGAAGGTAAAAAATCTTATGCGATGAGCTTTATTTTACAAGATGATAACAAGACCTTGACAGATAAGCAAATTGACAAGATCATGAATAAATTACAAGAGGGATTCAAGAAGCAATTTGAAGCAGAATTGAGGTAGCTCTAAATTAAATATCTATGTACAAATCACTGGTCAGAAAAATACTATTTCAATTTGATCCTGAAAAAATACACCATTTTAGTTTTTCCATGATCAAAGGAATGATGAAGGCGCCTTTTATTCCGGGGATCATAAGAAGTATTTTTAAAGTAGAAGACCCCGTTTTAGAAAGAAAATTATTTGGTTTAACGTTCAAGAATCCCGTGGGTCTAGCTGCCGGATTTGATAAAAACGCCTTGTTATTCGATGAATTTTCTAATTATGGTTTTGGCTTTATTGAGGTGGGTACGGTTACTCCGAAACCGCAACCAGGAAATCCGAAAAAGAGAATTTTTAGGTTAAAAGCCGATGAAGCCTTGATCAATAGAATGGGTTTTAACAATGATGGGGTTGATGTTGTGGTGGAAAGACTGCGCAACAGACAAACAGATATTATTATTGGGGGGAACATAGGTAAAAATAAGGTGACTCCAAACGAAAAGGCGATTGACGATTATTTGATCTGTTTTGAAAAACTTTTTGAAGTTGTTGATTATTTTGTTGTAAATGTAAGTTCACCGAACACCCCAAACTTAAGAGCCTTACAGGATAAAGAACCTCTTACAGAACTCTTGCAAACACTTCAAAACGAAAACCTTAAAAAGAAAGAGCCCAAACCAATTCTGTTAAAGATCGCTCCAGACTTAACCGACAGTCAGTTAATGGATATTATTGATATTGTCAATACAACCAAGATCGCTGGTGTTATAGCGACCAATACAACGATAAGCAGAGAGGGTCTTCAATCAGAACAACAAAATGAAACAGGAGGCTTGAGTGGTAAACCGGTCAAAGAAAGGTCTACAGAAGTGATTCGCTTTTTAGCAGAAAAGTCAGGAAAGTCCTTTCCAATTATAGGAGTAGGAGGTATACACTCGGCTGAAGATGCCAAGGAAAAACTTGATGCAGGTGCTGATCTGGTTCAATTGTATACTGGATTTATATACGAAGGACCGGGTTTGGTGAAAAAGATCAATAAAAGTTTGATGGCTTGATATTTCTTTACAACAAGGAAATTACCAGGAGATGGCTTATAATTTATAATTGGCCAAAGTCGAATTTTTCAAATAATCATCCTGTGGATAGTAGATAAAAAGTAAGGATCCATTTTTGATCTTATGCACGATTTGATCATAGTTTTCCTGTGGAAGAGACGGACAACCTAAACTGCGCCCCAGCCTTCCATTTTTCTGAATGAAAACCGAACTTACATAATCAGCCGCATGAATTACAATTGCTCTCTTTCGGGCATTACTGTTAGAGTATTCCAGACCATCAAGTCGCAAAGATAAACCGTGTTTTCCCTGATAGGTCTCAGCGGTACGATAAAATCCAATACTACTTTTAAAGGAGCCTATTTTATTTGAGAAGAATTTTGCATATTCTTCTCCAGAATTTCTACCATGAGCAACAATACTCTTATGAATGATCTTTTTGTTTTCAACATCGATTAAAAAAAATCGGTTCCTGTTGGCCGAGATACTCATATCGATGACGGTCAGGTAACTGTGTTTTTCAATTTGACCTTCCTTCTGCAATTTCAAATAACCTTTTAGCGCCTTTTCAAATGGATCGTATTCAAGGTCCGGATCATCCAGAGCTTGATAAAGATTCACTGCAAATGTGGTAAAATCTTCTGCCTCAATAGAAGTGAAAGACCTATCCGATGCAGCATAAGAATTTGGAGTGGCCAAACCCATGATGACCAGGCAAACAAAGAAGATTCCTTTTTGGATCATATGCTATACAATAAAGGGCGGCAGTTGATTTAATTGGCCTCAGATTATTAACCCAAAATATGCCAATCAATTGCAAAGGTAATAGATTCTTCAAAAAAACAGTAGTGTTTAAGAATAATTTAACTGAATATCAGCAAACTATGTCACTCTTGTTACGAATAGAGGCTCTTGAATTTGACAGGATCGGTTTCCTGCATCACCCTATAAACACCTTCGAAAATATCGTTGACAGAGGGTTTTGAAAAATAGTCACCATCGGTACCATAAGCCGGACGGTGTGCTCTGGCTGTCAAATGATACGCTCCTTGCTTATTGACAATTTCATCCAAAAGGTAGGCTGAAGCGCCTCCTGGGATGTCTTCATCGATGATCACAAGTCTATTTGTTTTTTGTACACTGGCTAAAACCTCTTGTTCCAGATCAAAGGGCAACAATGACTGCACATCAATAATTTCTGCATCGATACCAACCTGCGACAAATCTTTTGACGCTTCTTCTACAAGTTTTAAGGTTGAGCCATAAGATACTAAGGTGATATCGCTTCCTTCTTTAACTGTTTCCACGACGCCAATAGGTGTTGTAAATTCACCCAAGTTGGTTGGCATCATTTCTTTCAGGCGATAACCATTTAAATTTTCTATCACGATAGCGGGTTCATCTGACTTCATGAGCGTATTGTAGAATCCGGCTGCTTTGGTCATGTTTCTTGGTACCAGGATATAAACCCCACGAACCAGATTAATTAAACTACCCATTTGAGATCCTGAATGCCAAATACCTTCCAGTCTGTGTCCTCTGGTTCTGATGATCAAAGGCGCTACCTGCTTGCCAAATGTTCTGTAGCGAAGCGTAGCGAGATCATCTGTAAGCACCTGAGTGGCATAAAAAATATAGTCAAGATACTGTATTTCAGCAATAGGTCTCAGTCCTCTCATAGCCATACCCACACCTTGTCCAATAATGGTCACCTCCCTGATGCCTGTATCATAGACCCTCTCTTCTCCATATTTTTCCTGCAGTCCTTCCAGGCCTTGGTTTACATCTCCAATTTTACCTGAATCCTCTCCAAAAATGAGTATTTTTTTATTTTTGCCTAATAGGGCATCAAAGTTATTTCGGATGACAAGTCTGGCATCTACGTCCTCAGCTTCTTCATCATATGTCGCTTCAACTTCCTCGATATTACTCGCTCTGTTATCCAGTTCACTGTATAGATGAGCACTATATTTTGGCTGTTGCAATTCCATATATTCTTTCAGCCAATTCTGCACTAATTCCTTTTCCTTAAAATCTTCATTTCTAAGATATATAAGACTCTTTCTACCCACAGTAAGAATATTTTTTCTGATGGGCTCATCGATAGATTCAAGTTCTCTTTTTAATTTCTCAATAAAAATTTTATTTTCACTTTTTCGCGCTGCTTTCTCCAGAAGATTCAGCAGTTCCTTTCGCTCTTGGAGCATGGGTTTTATATACTCGTTCCACGACTCATTTTTGGCGTTTCTCACTTCAATCTTGGCTTCTTTTTCTAAGGCTTTTAGCTCATCTTCGCTTTCAACAAATTTCAGCATTTGCCCATCAATATCCTCCAATTCAAAGTTCAGAATCCATTCCCTCATTTTAGCATTGCAATCATGATCTTTTTCCCAGGCAAGTCTATCGGCATCTTTATAACGTTCATGAGATCCTGAAGTAGAATGTCCTTGTGGTTGTGTAAGTTCTTTTACATGGATAATCACCGGTACATGTTCTTCTCTGGCGATGGCGGAAGCTTTGGTATATACATCCACAAGTTGGGTATAGTTCCAGCCATTGACCACAAATATTTCATATCCCGATCCTTTACCTTCTCTTTGAAATCCTTTCAGTACTTCCGAAATACTTTCCTTGGTGGTTTGATATTTTGAATGAACAGAAATTCCATATTCATCATCCCAAATACTTATGATCATAGGTACTTTTAAGACTCCGGCGGCATTGATAGTTTCAAAAAAAGGTCCTTCAGATGTACTTGCATTTCCTATGGTACCCCAGGCAACTTCATTACCACTATCAGAAAATATTCCTTCCTCATCAAGCCCTTCAATTTTTCTGAATTTCTTAGAAGCTTCAGCCAAACCTAGTAACCTAGGCATTTGACCGGCTGTAGGAGATATATCTGAACTCACATTGTATTGTTCCTTCAGCACTTTCCAGCTACCATCATCTTCGATAGAGTGAGTGGCAAAATGTCCGTTCATTTGCCTTCCGGCAGAAAAGGAATCGGCTTCAATATCCGCGTGAGCGTAAAGACTAGCAAAAAAATGTTTTGGGCTATATTCTCCAATAGCCATCATAAAGGTTTGATCTCTGTAATATCCCGATCTCCAGTCTCCTTTTTTAAAGGCCTTTGCCATGGCGAGCTGAGGAATTTCTTTACCACCTCCAAAAATACCAAATTTGGCTTTTCCCGTTAAAACTTCACGTCTTCCTAATAGGCTACATTCTCTGCTAAGTACAGCGATTTTATAGTCATTAATGACCTCGTTTTTAAATTCAAGAAAGGATAATTTTTTCGAAGATTCGACAGCCTTTTCGATCATAAAATGTTTGGGTTTAGGAATTCTGCAAATATACAAAAAATATGAAGGTTTTTCAAGATGTGTAAGTGCTTGAAAACGAGTAGAAAGTGTTATTTTGAATGTAAAATTTGTATCGAGATCAATAAAACCCTCTTTTAATAAAATTGTAAACTCGCTCAATATCTATCGTGATAACGAATCTAATTCTTGAAGCATAATCAGAGAACTCGGGCTCAAAACCATTGCTGGATTGAAGTGGGAAATATACTTCCAGAAAATTGTGAATAAAATTGAGCCTTATGCCAGTATCATACTTGAATCTGGCATCCTCATTTCTGCTCTTTAAAAATCCCGCATCGGCATAAAGTTCCACCCATCTCCAGAGACCAATACTGGCATTTGAAGATAATATCCATTGATTGGCATAAGAATCTTCAAAAATACTCTTAAAGCCACCTTCAGTGATAATGACTTGCTGACTTAAAAAACCTGAGTCTTCAGATCGACCGAGGTAATTCAGATCAAAGAGGTAATCGCTAGGTCTGTCACTGGAATAGCTAAAGAAATCGCTGGTTGTATTATTGAAAAGAAAAGTACCGAAAAACATTCTAAGATCCAGATACCGGTTGATATTGGTTAGTTTTCGGAATCTCACGTCAACAGAGGCCTTGCTAAAATTTTCATTGTATTGAAAATCACCAAAATACCTCAAGTCATCAATGATTTCAGGCCTTGAATATCCATAGCGTACATTGAAAATATTGTACTTATAGCTTTCTGGATTTTCTGGTTGAATGGGTAGCTCTTTATCCACCATAACATAACGGGTCAGTAAACTATTTCCGCCTACATCTCGAAGTGTTTTCCTTTTAAAATCTACCAGAAAAAAGGGCGTGACTTTATTAAAGGCAAGGTCATTGTCATAATGTGACCGACTCGCCGAAATACCCGCTCTATATCTGTAAACACTGGTTTCCTGCGGAAGGTGTTCATAGGCAAAGGCAAAATTTCCTGTAATGGTATTGCTTTTAAAACCGTATACAGGAGTTATTGAGAATAGCCATTTCTTTTTGAATAAGGCCTGGTTATAAATGTTGGGCCCAAATAAAAATCCATCGTAGAAATTATAATCTATGATAGGTTTGTAGAATACCTGGTTATAATATGGAGCCTCGATGTCGCGAAAAAAAGTGAATTTTAGGGGCCTGTTCAATATTTTTTTATCGAGTTTTTTCCAATTGTCTCTTAGATTTTCCTCAGGAATTAGGTATTCATAATTCAAAGTTAGTCGATCGATGCCTTTTATGGGAACAGTGACTGTATGTTCATCCTCTATAGGTTCTAACCACTGTTTGAATTTGACCTCTTTCTTATTGACACCATAAAGGATCATAGGAGCAGTGAAAATATTTCTATTCTTGATGGTTACATGAACAGAATCAGTTTCTTCACTGATTTTTTTTATCGTATAGTTGATCTTATTATTGGTTTTAAGGTAATCTCCGAAGAACCAATTGAGTTCTTTATCGGTTTTAGACAGAAGAATATTATTGAAATCATCTGTTTTTGAAAGCTTCAACTGATAGTTTTTATAATATTCCTTTAGTGTTGATTTGACAATGTCTTTGTTGAGATAGGCATCTAGATATCTCAATCCCAATCCTGATTTGTATCTATTGACTAACTTCAAATTGAAGTTGGACAGAGAATCTGAACGGGTGGTCAATGACTGATCTAATTGTTTCCTTGCCGAGAATTGATAAACGAATGGGTACTTGCCATTAAAATCCAGTTTGGAAACATTATATCTTCGAATTCCCCATTTTTTAGAAATATTTCCGATGGCTTTTACTTCAGGATAATATTGATTTACATATGCTATCATGAGATAGATTTGCATACCATCAGCAAGCCATGCATCTTCTCTTGTATTAGTGAGAATGGTACTTTCTATATAACGATCTGTGATGGCTTTAAACATTTTGATATCCCATTCGAAAATGTCCGAAAACGGGTTTAAGGCTTTTGGCAATTGATTAAAGCCATAGACTGGTCTTTTCTGGTAAGTAGCCATATTGATCAGCATCTTATTATGGGGGTATTTACCTAAAAGTTCTTCTATAAAATCAAGCTGCCTTTGCAAAACATCACTCTTAATGTTTTCTGAAAGATTTTTGCTCTTGATATTCGTGACGATCTCTGTGCGATCAGTATTATAGGTTGAAAAATTAGTATTGAATTGGATATTGAGTTGAATATCCAATCTGTTTTTACCCTCCAACTTATATAATACTTGATCTTCGCTAAATGATACTTCTTGATCAAGGTCAGCATATAGAGTGGAACCCATTGGAATAGCAAAATCGATCTTGAAATCTGTGGGTTGCATGTAGTAATCATCCATGTTTAAATTACTAAACAAATGCCATTTTTTGTCAAATACAGCTGGAGTCATATGCCAATACCTCAGATTGTAACCAAGTGGATTTCGACCATATCTGGTAAATTTATCTTTTGGGATTTTCACCTCGTAGATCACGTGAATTTTAACTGATTCTTTGGGTGCTAAAGAGGAGGGGAGAATTACCCTTACCACATCAGAAGCCTCCTTTAATTCATGGAACATGACATTCGAATCATTACAGGTCAAGACTCTAATGTTAGAGTATCCCCGGTCTTTTATTTTGGCGAAATAAAGGCTTTTGTCATAATCCTCAATGAGCCTTTTGGTCAAAGGTGTGGTCTTGTCTTTATAACCATTGGCCCAGTTCAGCAGGTATATGGTATCCATCTCCTGATCAGAAGGATTATAATAGGTAATTTCCTGATCAATTAAGATCTTATGATCCTGCAGAAGGCTAGCCTTTATAGATATTTGATTGTTTTGCGCATGCAAAAAGGAAGACAATAACAATAAAAATGCCAATATGAGCTTTTTTTTTTGCAAATTTCGGAGATTACCTGATGATAAGGATAAAGATTAAAAATTCGGTGTTAACTGATGTTTCTTATAGAAATTATTAATGACATCTACCACTTCATCAGGTGTATCGACAATCTGGAATAAATCCAGATCCTCTTCACTAATATTGCCATTTTTATGAAGCATCATGTCTTTGATCCAATCCATTAAACCAGCCCAGAAAGATGTGCCAACAAGTATGATCGGGAATTTACCTATTTTTTTTGTCTGTATCAGCGTGATGGCCTCAAAAAGCTCATCCAAGGTTCCAAAACCACCCGGCATGGCTACAAATCCTTGGGCGTATTTGACAAACATGACCTTACGGACGAAAAAGTAATCGAATTCAAGGCTTTTTCCACGATCAATATAGGGGTTATCTTTTTGTTCGAAGGGCAGGTCTATATTTAATCCAACTGAAACTCCACCACCTCTGTGTGCTCCTTTATTTCCGGCTTCCATGATGCCTGGCCCACCTCCTGTGATCACTCCATACCCGTTCTGGGTAAGTTTGAAAGCAATATTTTCAGCCAATTCATAATAGGCTTCACCTGGTTTGGTTCTTGCAGATCCGAAGACACTAACACAGGGTCCAATTCTGCTTAATTTTTCGTAACCATCTACAAATTCACTCATGACCTTAAAAATGGCCCAAGAATCATTGGTTTTTATTTCGTTCCAGGTTTTTTGTTTTAACTTTTCCCTGATTCTTTTATCTTCACTTGGTGTCATAGTCAATTTTTTTTTCTGTCTGCTAATTTACAAACCTATAAATTTAATTCTTTTTTTAAGAATTCTGCCGTATAACTTTGTTTGCTAAGGCAGATTTCTTCAGGCGTTCCGTTACATAGAATTTTACCACCTTTCATTCCTCCTTCTTTTCCTATATCAATAATATGATCACATAATTTGATCACATCGAGATTGTGTTCAATGATCAGCACAGTATTTCCTTTCTCCGCAAGCTTATTTAATACTTTCATCAAAATACTGATATCTTCAAAATGCAAGCCTGTTGTCGGTTCGTCGAGGATGTAAAAGGTATTTCCTGTATCGCGTTTTGACAATTCTGCAGCCAACTTGATTCGTTGTGCTTCGCCTCCTGAAAGGGTAGTAGATTGTTGACCTAAGGTAATATAGCCCAGACCGACATCTTCGATTGTTTTCAATTTCAGATAGATCTTGGGAATGAGTTCAAAGAATTTAACAGCTTCCTCTATGGTCATATTCAATACATCGGAAATTGATTTTCCTTTGTAACGAACCTCAAGCGTTTCTCTTGTAAACCTTTTGCCTTGGCAAGTTTCACATTCTACTTCCACGTCGGGAAGAAAGTTCATTTCGATAACTCTTACGCCTCCTCCTCTACAAGTTTCACATCGGCCATCTTTAACATTAAAAGAGAATCTCCCCGGTTTATAACCTCTGATCTGCGCTTCTGGTGTTTTTGCGAAAAGGCTTCTGATCTCCGCAAAAACCCCGGTATAGGTTGCAGGATTCGATCTTGGGGTTCTTCCGATGGCCGTTTGGTTGACATCTATAACTTTATCGATGTGCTGCAGGCCCTCAATAGATGAATAGGGCAGTGGTTCTTTAACCGCCTTGTAAATGTGCCTGTTCAATATAGGATACAATGTTTCATTGATGAGCGATGATTTTCCACTTCCTGATACTCCCGTAACTCCAATCAGTTTTCCAAGAGGAATCTTAAGGGTTACGTTCTTTAGATTATTTCCTTTGGCTCCTTTGAGGATGATTTCCTTTCCGCTGCCTTTTCTTCTTTTTTTAGGTATTTCAAAGTTTCTGGTTCCGTTGAGATAATCTGCTGTAAGTGTTTTGCTTTTGAGCAATTCTTCAGGAGTCCCAATACTTATGATCTCACCACCGTGTTTGCCAGCCTCCGGGCCAATATCGATCACATAATCTGAGGCGATCATCATGTCCTTGTCATGCTCTACGACAAGCACAGAATTACCCAAATCACGCAATTTTTGCAGAGATTCTATCAGTTTAACATTATCCCGCTGATGCAGCCCAATACTGGGTTCATCAAGAATGTACAGCACACCAACAAGCTGCGAACCTATTTGAGTAGCCAGTCGAATTCTTTGAGCTTCTCCTCCAGAAAGGGTTTTGGAGCCCCTGCTCAAGGCGAGATAATTGAGCCCGACATCCAGTAAAAACTGAATTCTTGTTCTTAGTTCCTTGATGATTTCTGAACCGATAAGAAGTTGCTTGTCAGTTAACTTTGGTTCAAGTTCATCAAACCAGGAGGCCAGATGATCGATGTCCATTCCTGAAAGATCAGCAATGGAGGCTTCATTTATTTTAAAATAAAGGGCTTCTTTTTTTAACCGATCACCATTGCAGACGGGGCAATTTACTTCGTCCATAAAACCTTTAGCCCATCTCTTAATTGAACCTGATTGACTCTCGTTATATTGATTCAAAATAAAATTACTAATCCCTTCAAAATCAATGTCATATTTTCTTGATACCCCTAGTTCTTTGGAGTTGATCTCCAGTTTATCTTTTCCACCATAGAGGATCAAATTCATCGCCTCTTCAGGAATGTCAGCTATTGGGTCTGATAAACTAAAACCAAATTTATCTGCTATATGTCCCAGTTGTTTGAATATCCATGATTTTTTCTCCTCACCCAAGGGAGCGAGACCACCATTTTTAATAGACAATTGTTTATTCGGAATCATCTTGTCCAAATTGATCTCATGTACTTTTCCTAGACCATTACAATTTTCACAAGCACCTTTCGGCGAATTGAAAGAAAAAGAATTGGGTTCTGGTTTAGGGTAGGAGATACCTGTAGAGGGGCACATGAGGTTTCGGCTAAAATATCTGGGCCGGGATACATTATGATCTTCAGCCTGACTCACAACCATAAGGGTTTCATCTCCGTGATACATGGCAGTTCTGATACTTTCCATAAGGCGTTTTCCAGAAGTCTCATTGATGACAAGTCTATCAATCACGATCTCTATATCGTGGGTTTTGTAGCGATCTAATTTCATGCCTCTTTCAATTTCCTTGATCTCACCGTCAACGCGAACTCTTATGAATCCCTGTTTGGAAATCTGTTGAAACAATTCTCTGTAATGACCTTTCCTTGATTTGATGACCGGGGCAAGAATCATTGCCTTTCCGTCTTTGAAGTCATTCATGATGAGCTCATGGATCTCTTCATCACTATAGCTCACCATCTTTTCGTCAGTATTATAAGAGTAAGCAACACCAACCCTGGCATATAGCAATCTTAAAAAATCATAGATTTCGGTGATGGTTCCTACTGTTGATCTAGGGCTTTTACTTGTGGTTTTTTGCTCAATGGCAATCACCGGAGAAAGACCTTCTATTTTGTCGACATCCGGACGTTCAAGCCCTCCGAGAAATTGTCTTGCATAGGCAGAAAATGTTTCTATGTACCTTCTTTGCCCTTCAGCATAGATCGTATCAAAAGCCAGCGAAGACTTTCCACTGCCACTCAAACCAGTAATTACTACCAGTTTTTCTCTTGGAATACTGACATCAATGTTCTTTAAATTATGAACTCTTGCACCAAGTACTTCAATACAATCCTGTTTTATACCCATATAAAGTTGAAAAAGTGCAAATTTACTTAATTGAAATCAGTTTTAAATTATAGATGTATTCTAAATTTTATTTTTATAAATTGCGGTAAAAAAATAAGCTTGAGCTTTATACATTCCATACGCCATTTTTTTGAGATCAGGGGCTTTGACGTTTCCGCTAGGTTTGCTGATAAATTAGGTATGCGTGCCAGTAATGTGCGCCTTTTTTTCATCTATATTTCTTTTGTTACCGTTGGGCTTTCCTTTGGGATCTATCTCACTTTGGCGTTTCTGTTAAAACTGAAGGATATGATCTATACCAAAAGAACTTCTGTTTTTGATTTATAACCTTTAAAACATATTGAATTGGCATTTAAAAGTGGCTTTATAAAATCAAGATTCTACATCGCATTAAGCATGTTGTTCTTTATCATTTTGATAGGTACAATTGGTTTTGTCTTAATCGCAGATTATGGATGGATCAATGCTTTATACATGACCGTTATAACTATTTCGACGGTCGGATTCAAGGAGGTGGAACCTTTAGACGCTGATGCAAAAATATTTACGATTTTACTGATCATAACGAGTATCACCATTTTTGGTTATATTATTTCGGTGATTACAGATTATATTGCAAATAATAAATTCATTGAGGAACTTAAATTGAAGCAGGTGCAAAAAAAAATTCAAAGTTTAGAGAATCATACGATCGTTTGTGGATTTGGACGAAATGGGAAGCAGGCAATGGCAAGGCTAAGAAGCCATAAAAAAGACTGTGTGATCGTAGAGAGTGATCCTGAATTGATTGAGGAAATCGAAGTTGACGGATCGATGTTATATATTAAGGGAGATGCAACTAGTGATGAGGCATTACTTGCGGCTGGGATAGAGAAGGCGAGTAGTTTGATTACAACACTTCCTTCTGATGCAGAGAATTTATACGTGGTTCTTTCTGCCAGACAGTTAAACAGCGAATGTACTATCGTTAGCAGGGCTTCCATAGATACTTCGTATAAAAAGCTAAAAATAGCTGGAGCCGATAATGTAATTATGCCGGATAAACTGGGGGGAGCACATATGGCATCCTTGGTTACTACTCCAGACATTATGGAATTCATTGACCGCCTTTCAATCGAAGGAGAAAGTTCCTCAAATATTGAAGAGCTGACCATTGAGAACTTACCAGAGAAATACACCAATAAATCAATTTTAGATCTTGACTTGAGGAAAAGAACTGGTTGTACAGTGATCGGTTTTAAGACTCCGGATAGGGAGTATATCATAAATCCAGATGCTTCGACCAAGTTGGTTCCAAAATCCAAGTTGATCGTCATTGGCAGACCCGAGGAGATCCAAAAACTTAATAAACTATTTTAAATAATTCTGTATTTTGAAAAAAACGGTTATTACCGGAAGTAACGGTTTGCTTGGGCAGAAGCTGGTGAAACTGTTTATGAAGAAAGCTGGTTATGAGATCCATGCTTTGTCCAGAGGACCTAACCGCATAGCTAACCAAAAAGGCTACCTATATTATGATGTTGATTTACTTGATAAAAAGGCGCTGACAAATATCTTGACTCAGATTTCACCCGATGTGATTATTCATACTGCAGCCATGACCAATGTGGATGCTTGTGAATTGCATCAGGAGGAATGTGATCGAATGAATATAGAAGTCGTGGCCAATATCCTTGAGTATTGTCATACAAAGGATGTTTATCTGGTGCATCTTTCGACTGATTTTATTTTTGACGGAAAAAAGGGGACTATATATAAGGAAGAGGATATTGCAGATCCTGTAAATTATTATGGGCTCTCCAAATGGAAGTCTGAATTGATGATTAGAGAGTCAAATGTACCCCATGCTATTCTACGTACTATATTGGTATATGGTCTTGTGGATGGAAATGACAGAAGTAATATAGTTTTGTGGGTCAAGAATTCGCTTGAAAATAAAAAAGAAATAAACGTGGTAACGGATCAGTTAAGGATGCCTACCTATGCAGAAGATCTGGCCGAAGCCTGCTGGCTTGCCGTCGAAAAAGAGGCAAGGGGTGTATTCAATGTCTCAAGTAATCAATTGATGAGTATATATGAGATAGCTTTGGCTGTAGCTGACACCTTTGGATTAGATAAAAAACTAATCCATCCGGTACGAACAAATGCCTTAAGTTTACCGGCAAACCGACCGTTGAGTACAGGTTTCGATCTTAATAAGTCGATTACCGAAATTAATTTACCCTCCTATTCATTTATTGATAGGCTACAAGTTTTTAAGGATCAGCTAAATAGCTTACAGGCCTTGTAAAGCAGTAAAAAAAACTTTGAATTGTTGATAAGTTTGACCCTCTTTTTGTTTTCTGTTATTCAGATTTGTTTTACATTTGCAGTCCCGTTTTTTACGGGTTCGTTCATTGTGAAGAAATTGATTGTATATAAAAGCAAATAAAAATTATATTTTATTTGTTGATTAAAGAAAAGGGTTATAAATTTGCAATCCTTTTTTTTGTGACTATTATATATTGATTGTCCAGATTTTTTGGCAAAATTAAGCACTATAATTATCGTAAAATATTTTTAATTATTTATTTGGTGATTATAGAAAAAGGTTTTATTTTTGCACCCGCTTTCAG
>CBDULU010000012.1:0-15656 GCA_965368155.1 uncultured Flavobacteriaceae bacterium | reverse complement strand
ACCAGTTACAAAAGGGCGCTGGTTAACAAAGGCAAGGCTCAATTCGGTAAGGCTTAAATTATGTTGCTTCGCCAGTTCAGCATATAAAGCTGTTAGTTTTAAGGCTTGTGGATTGCTGTACCTGGAATAAGCGGGAAACAACTTTAATCTGGAATTCTCGGGCATTTTACCGTCAAGATATTTACCCGATAATACACCAAAAGCCAAAGGTGAATAAGCAAGCAATCCTATCTGTTCCCGCAATGACACTTCTGCCAGATTGATTTCGAAGGTTCTGTTCAAAAGGGAATAGGGATTTTGAATTGTTTTACAGGTCGTTAATCCATGATTTTTACTTTCACTAACCTGTCTCATGACTCCCCAGGAGCTTTCATTCGAGACGCCGTAATGCCTGATCTTACCTTCTTTTACCAAGCCATCAAGCGCTTCGATAATTTCTTTAAAGTTATCCTGCCATTTTTCGTCCGGGTCGTGCTTGAAGTTCCTTTGCCCAAAGAAATTAACACTTCTTTCGGGCCAATGTAATTGATAAATATCTACATATTCTGTCTGCAATCGTTCTAAACTTTTGTTCAAGGCATCATGAAGAACCTCTTTGGAAAAACCCAAATTAGGCCTGATATAATTGAAGTAAGGCATTGGCCCGGTTATTTTTGTAGCTACCACCAGGTCTTCTCTTTTTTGATCTTTCAACCAACTTCCTATATAGCGTTCAGTACTTCCCTGAGTCTCCTTTTTGCCTGGGATGGAATACATCTCAGCGGTATCAATAAAATTAACACCTTGATCAATGGCATAATTCAATTGTTCATGAGCTTCTGACTCGGTATTTTGCTGTCCATAGGTCATGGTGCCCAAACAGATCTTACTTACTTTTATATCGGTTTGAGGAATCTTGGTATATTTCATATGATGATTAAATATCGTGTTTGTTAAGTTCTTATATATAGAAAAAGGTCTGAAATCTCATTGTGATTTCAGACCCTTAAATTTATAAATTTAATTTTAAATAGTTTAGTTTAAGATGGCATCAATACCAGGTAATGATTTACCTTCAAGCATCTCAAGCATGGCTCCTCCTCCGGTGGATACATAGCTCACTTTATCAGCGAAACCAAACTGTTTAACGGCTGCAACCGAGTCGCCACCTCCCACAAGTGAGAAAGCCCCGTCTTCCGTAGCATCCGCAATAGCATTACCTAATTCAATGGTACCTTTTGAAAACGCTTTCATTTCAAAAACACCTACAGGGCCATTCCAAAGGATGGTCTTAGATTGCGCGATCACAAATGAAAAACCAATGTTGGTCTTTGGACCTGCATCAAGACCTTCCCAACCATCAGGAATATGATATATATCGACCACCTGGGTATTTGCATCATTACTGAAAGCGTCAGCCGCTACCACATCAACGGGTAAATGCACTTTAACACCTTTTTCTTCAGCTTGTTTTAATATACTCAGGGCAAGATCTTGTTTGTCATCTTCGCAAATCGAATTTCCAATGCTACCGCCTAAGGCTTTGATAAAGGTGAAGCTCATTCCTCCACCAATAATTAAGTGATCTATCTTATCAAGAATGTTTTCAATCACGGTGATCTTTGATGATACCTTTGACCCCCCTAAAATAGCAGTAACGGGTTTCTCACTTGACCCCAAGACCTTTTCAAGACTTTCAATTTCTTTGGCAAGTAATAATCCGAAGCATTTTCTTTCGGGAAAGAATTCAGCTATGATAGCTGTTGAGGCATGTGCTCTATGGGCGGTGCCAAAAGCGTCGTTTACATATATGTCACCATTCTTGGCTAATTTTTCAGCAAACTCCTTATCTCCTGCTTTTTCTTCGCCATAGAATCTTAAATTTTCCAATAGCAATACTTCGCCATTCTGTAATTCTGCAACGGCTTGTTCAACCTTGTCTCCCACACAATCAGTCACAAATTTTACCTGTACGCCAATAATGTCGCTAACAGTGTCAACAATGTTTTTTAAAGAGAATTTTTGTTCAACACCCTTTGGCCTTCCTAAATGAGACATCAATACGGCACTACCGCCATCTTCTAATACTTTAAGAATAGTAGGCTTAGCCGCTTCTATTCTTGTAGCGTCAGTTACTTGTAATGCCTCATCAAGAGGAACGTTAAAATCTACTCTGATCAGCGCTTTTTTGTCTTCGAAATTAAAATCGTTTATTGTTTTCATCTGTTTATTTCAGTTGTTTTTTATTCATCAGATGGAACATTCAAAATAATCATTTTACCCTGAGTTTAATGATCATTATAAATATTTCATGTCCTTTTTAAAAGGATGACAAATATACTAAAAAGATGTGCTTTTTTGACCCTATTATACGCAATAATTAGGCTAAATTTTTAGGTATATGAAAATGAATATATTTTTTCCAAGACTTATCAATCAGATCATCTAGTCTTTGATCACATTCAGTTCTCCCCATTGTAAATTCAGGTCATTATAGACCTGTCCATCCATATCCTCATTTTCGTCAAACCGCTGCGCTTCTGAAATTGGACTTGCTATCGAATCAAGCTCATTGATAAAGAATACCTGACCAATGTTGATATCAGAATTTTCATTCGGGTCAAAAGTGTGTTTTTTGGTCAGTTTAATCTTAGCATCCCAACGGAATAATTGAGGATACCACTTGTCTTTATATTTCTGATAGCTGATCACGGTATTAAAGGTTGGATTCTGGATCTTCAGACCAATGACAAACAATATAGGTTTGACTATAAAAGGAATGCTAAATTTCCCTGTTTGTTCTATAGATACAATGGCGTAATCTTCTGTATTGATCAGGATCTTTCCAGCATCTTTTTTGTGGTCAATCGTCTTTTTTGCCTTAAAATTAATGGTAACAAGCCTTTCGCCATTAAGCGAAGTTTCATCGCCAAAGCTATATTCGTACTTTTTGAAATGCTTTGGATTTAAATAATTATCTCTTTCGTTATTGATATCCAGATCGATGACCGTTTCAGGCCCGCCAAAATCCATATCCATATCACTGTCATATTCTTCTTCGTCAAATTCTTCCCCTTTTTTAATAGCTTTCTTTTTTCTTTTTTCCTGTTTGGCTTCGAACCATTCTCTCATAAATTGAAATTGCTGAGGGTTTTCTTCAGGTTTGTAAAGCATTAATTGATGTTGGTTTTTAGCTGAATCTCCTGCCTTTGGATAATAGGTCTTAAAGACCCCTTCTTCCTTATTGATCACAGCCCCGTTTTCGATGAATTTTTCCCTGTAGTAAGCGATACTTTGGTAAGGGTCCTGTGGATAATTTTCAGGAAGTCTTTCCAGGGCTTTTTTGATATAATCGAGCGGATTCTTTTCCGTAAGGATTACTTCATCAAGCACATTGGAACTCGGTGTAAGAATGATTTCAAGCTCCCGATCGATATTAGCCAGAGGCACTTCATAACTGTTAAAGCCAATAAAGCTGATGTTTAGCGTATCATTTCTTTTAGATTTTGGGATATAAAAATCAAACTCACCTTCTTCATTGCTGATGGTTCCTATAGGATGATTTTTTAACCGGATAGAAGCAAAGGGCAAAGGTTCTTTGTCTTCGCCATTTATGATTTTTCCAGTAATGACGCTATTATCCTGGGCGTAAATGCCAGAATCAATGGTCTGCAACACAAGAAAGAACAGACATAAAATTTTAAACCGCATAAAATAATTTTATCATTCGACGAATGAAGAATGGGATTGTTACAAAAATAGGGATTGTGACTTAAGAAATCTTGTAGTGATACTATTCTCTTTTGATCAGTAAGAAATAATCATTGTCAAGCTCCAGGTAACCCTGGTCGTAAACATAATAGTATACATTTCCGGTTTTTGTCTTATAAATTGAGGTAAACAAGGAAAAATCAAAGTTATGACCGTTCAGGGTATTCCGAACCACTTTGGTCTTTCCTTTACTGTTGAGTTCAGACAGGATCTTATAGTTTTTACGCAGTCGATTATTCGTGTTTCTGATCAGATTTTTACTGTCCTTATTCACCTTGTTATTATGTGCATTGCGGCAATAATCACTGCAAAATTTCTTATCACTTCTTCCCTGAATGCGCTCTCCGCATTCCAAACAAACTTTATTTTCCATGTTTAAGAATTAAAACCTTAATTGTTATAAGTGACATTTTTAAATGTGGTATACAATTAATTAATAAAAATATTCTAAAAAGTAATCTTCTAAAAAAATACAATTGATTAAAGTTACAAAATGTCAACCATGTACAAACGACTACATTCATTTACATACGAAAGTAAGTGTTTATCAAGACAACCTTTTGATTTTCTCGTCACAAATTTGCAGAAGCGAATCAGTTAAGGTTTGCCATAAGTATAACAGCTCAAATGATACGAGCACAAAATTTAATACGATGAACAAATTAAGAAACAGAGTACAATTGATCGGACATTTAGGAATGAACCCGGACGTTAAAACTCTTGAATCAGGAACCAAACTTGCGAAATTTTCACTGGCAACAAATGACAGTTATGTCAATACCAAAGGAGAAAAAGTAGAGGAAACAGAGTGGCACAATGTGATCGCCTGGAATAAGACTGCCGAGCTGGTAGAATCTTATTTGGAAAAAGGAAAGGAAGTAGCGCTTGAAGGAAAATTGACCACACGCTCATGGGACGATGAGAACGGGAATAAAAAGTATATTACCGAAGTGGTATGTAGCGAGATTTTGTTTTTGGGAAAAGGTAACTGAAATGGTTAAATGCATGAATGCATGAATGCGTGAATGAGTGAATTCTGGAATGTTTAAAATAGATTCTAGATTTGAATTTTATAATATGACTGAGAAGCAAAAGTTTGTAGAATCATTGAAATTAAGAACAAGAAAGTTCGCTATTGATACAATTCTTTTTTGTGATTCTTTAAAAGCGAATAAGGCTTCCTCAGTCATTACCTATCAGTTGGTAAAATCCGCTACTTCTACTGGAGCTAATTATCGTGCAGCCTGCAGGGCGAGATCTAAAAAAGAATTTTTCAGTAAATTATGTATCGTCGTGGAAGAAGCAGATGAATCGGCATATTGGTTAGAATTAATTAAAGAAACCGCATTATCTAAAAATACGAAGTATTTAGAAATTTTAAGAAAAGAAGCTATAGAGATTCAGAAAATATTTGGGAAAGCAAAAAACTCCACCTATTCAAGCAAGTTGTAAATTATTGATAAATTCATGCATTAACACATTCACGTGTTAACTGTTTCGTCCTGGTTTTTGTTTATTTTTTTATGTAAACCTATTTCAGGATAAGACATTCTCGCACATTATAGTCTTCACTCATTCACGCATTCATGCATTCATGCATTTCTTGAATAATGTATAAATCTTTTCCCTAACTTCACTTGAACAAATATTATTGGTAAATATTCAATGAAATCATTTCAAAAAGAGATCCTATTAAAACCTCACCCCAGAGGGTACCACTTGATTACCAAACAGATTTTGGAACAAGTACCTGAAATCAAGGAAATCAATATCGGCTGGATTCAGCTATTTATCAAGCATACATCAGCTAGTTTGACGATCAATGAGAATGCAGATCCATCGGTGAGAACAGATTTTGAAAGTCATATGAATAAAATGGTTCCCGAAGATGCGCCATATTATATCCATACTTATGAAGGTTCGGATGATATGCCGGCACATATCAAGGCTTCGTTGATGGGAGCTTCTGTGCAAGTTCCCATTACCAATGGCCGGTTGAATATGGGGATATGGCAAGGTATTTATTTATGCGAACACAGAAACCATGGAGGATCGAGGTCAATCGTTGTAACATTATTTGGAAGTTAAATAACACAGGCTCCCCCTTATAATTCATTCATTCATGTATTAGCTTCGCTGAATCCCTGCCTGCCGGCAGGCAGGTTCGATTTCAAGCATTCATGCACTCACGGATTAACCTTTAACAATTCTTGCATCAACGCGCCCTTTGCCGGGTTTGACTTTAAAATTTTTCAATTTTAACTGGGCGTCAAAGTCTTTTTCCAGACTTTTGAGTGCTCCATGGTCTACGAGTTCTTTTTTAAACCTGCTTAGCGTACTATGTCCGGGAACACTGTCTTCAATCGTAAGACCGCAGAATCTCAATGCAGAGATGCTGTCATAAACCATAGCCTCGGTTTGGGTATCTGATAGTTTGTACCATTTGGAGATCAGATGCATTTTAAAAAGTAAGAGAGGAGAATAGGCTTTGGCACCTCTATCGGTAAGGCCTTTTTTATAGACCAATTTAATTTTTGCGGCGATAGGGTCCCAATCGATATGTTGGTCTATCTCAGCAAAAAATTCATTTTTCCCACTGTGTTTGTCCACAAAAGGAGCCACAAAACTTCTTTGAGGGTCGTTGATGTTTTTATAACTTTTCACCTTTCTAAGATACAAAGTAATTGCTTGGTTTGCAAGAGGGTGAATGAATAATATTAATTCTAAAAAATGAATAAATTCTCCGGTTTATAAATTTATAAAGTACATCTGATAAGGAATATCCACCTCGATTTATTTGTTCTTTTGCTTAACCACTTTAATGGGTCAAATAAACCCTAATGGTTTCTCATATATATTATTAAATTAGCAAGTATAATTTTAATTCCAAACCATGAACAGAATCAAATTTTTTAGACCGGCACTTTTGATGGTATTTATACTCTTATTTTGTGTTGAATCTAATGCTCAGAAAAAGAAGAAAAGTAAAAACGAAGTTCCAAGCGTTCAATATGAAGAATCCCTATATGAAGGACTTGAATACAGGTTGGTTGGACCTTTTAGAGGAGGAAGATCAGCGGCTGTGACTGGTGTTCCCGGAGAGCCAAATCTTTTTTATTTTGGGTCAACGGGCGGGGGAATATGGAATACCAAGGACGGAGGTCGTACCTGGGATAATATTTCAGACGGCTTCTTTGGAGGCAGTATCGGTTCGATTGCTGTGGCCGAAACTGATAAAAATGTCATCTATGTAGGAGGTGGTGAAAAAACGGTTAGAGGTAATGTTTCCTCAGGCTATGGTATATGGAAAAGTGAAGACGCAGGAAAAACATGGGAGGCCTCTGGGTTAAAAAGCTCCAGACATATTTCAAGGCTTGCCATTCATCCAAGAGATCATAATACTGTGTATGCAGGTGTTATGGGAAATATCTATAAACCCACCAAGGAAAGAGGTTTATATAAAACTGTAGACGGTGGAAAAACGTGGGCAAAGGTTTTATTCGCTAACGAACATTCCGGTGTGGTGGATCTAAAAATGGATCCAAATAACCCAAGAATTCTGTATGCATCAACATGGAGAATTCAGAGAACCCCTTATAGTTTGAGTAGTGGTGGTGAAGGATCCGCTTTATGGAAAAGCGCAGACAGTGGGGCATCATGGACCGAAATATCAAAGAATAAAGGTTTTCCTACTGACACGCTGGGAATTATTGGCGTAACGGTTTCTCCTAAAAACTCTGAACGGGTTTGGGCCATGGTTGAAAACAAGGAAAAGGGCGGTTTGTACCGAAGTGATGATGGAGGAGAAACTTGGTCAAAAGTGAATGACGAAAGAAAATTAAGGCAAAGAGCCTGGTATTATACGCGTTTATACGCAGATACCAAGGACGAGAATACGGTGTATGTATTGAATGTACGCTATCATAAATCAACAGACGGGGGAAAATCATTTACCACTCATAATGCTCCACATGGAGACCATCATGACCTGTGGATAGATCCTCAAGATTCAAAAAGAATGATCATTGGGGATGATGGAGGCGCACAAATTACCTATGATGGAGGAGAAACCTGGACGACTTATCACAACCAGCCCACATCTCAGTTTTACAGGGTAACTACTGATAATAGTTTTCCGTTTCGGATTTATGCCGCCCAGCAGGATAATTCTACCATAAGGATAAGACATCGGAGCGATGGTCGAAGTATAAATGAAGACGACTGGGAAGGAACGGCAGGTGGAGAATCTGCTCATATTGCAGTAGACCCCAACAATGATGATATTGTTTATGGAGGAAGTTATGATGGATTTCTCACCAGGGTTAACCATAAGACGGGAACAGTAAGGGCCATCAACGTTTGGCCGGATAATCCTATGGGTCATGGGGCTGAAGGAATGAAGTACAGGTTTCAATGGAATTTTCCGATTATTTTCAGCAAGCATAACCCAAAAAGACTCTACACCTTTTCAAATCATGTACACATGACTGAAAATGAAGGGCAGAGTTGGGAATTATTAAGTGAAGACCTGACCAGAAATGATGCTGAAAAACTCGTTTCCAGTGGAGGACCTATCACTCAAGACAATACCAGTGTAGAATATTATTGTACCATTTTTGCGGCAAATGAAAGTCCCTTAAAAGAAGGCCTGTTGTGGGTTGGAACCGATGATGGTTTGGTCCATGTCACAAAAGACGGGGGTAAAAGCTGGGAAAACGTAACTCCCCAAGGAATGCCTGAATGGATGATGATCAATAGTGTAGAACCCTCAATTTTTGATGAAGGAACCTGTTATATCGCTGGAACGAGGTATAAATTAGGAGATTTTGCTCCTTACCTGTATCGAACTACAGACTATGGAAAAACCTGGGTTAAAATAACAAACGGAATTGATTCAGAGCATTTTACAAGAGTCGTAAGAGAAGATCCTTCTCAGAAAGGATTATTATATGCAGGTACCGAAACAGGGATGTATGCTTCCTTTAATGACGGATCGAGCTGGCAAAAATTTCAGTTAAATCTTCCGATTGTTCCAATCACCGATCTTGCCATAAAAGAAAATAGTTTGATCGTGGCTACTCAGGGGAGAAGTCTTTGGATGCTTGATGATCTTACTTTGATCCATCAATTGGAAAAAGCGAAAAAAGGCGATAAAAATTATTTGTTTGCACCAAAAAGTACCTACAGAACAAAAGGGCGTGGAGGGAAAGCTTCAAATACGGCAGGAACCAACCTTGAAAATGGGGTGATCACTTATTTCAATATAGATAGCTACGATGAAAAGAAAGACTCTATTCATTTGACTTATTTAAATCTTCAAGGCGATACACTAGCTTCTTTTTCAAATTTTGATAAGAAAAAGGAGAAAAAATTGAAAGTTGAAAAGGGTGCCAATAAGTTTGTATGGAACACCAGAACAGAAGGAGCAGAGGAGTTTGATGGGATGATTCTTTGGTGGGCGAGCTTAAACGGAGCTAAAGTGGTACCGGGTGAGTATAAGGTTAGTTTGATGGTCAATAATAAAACACAGGACCAGTCTTTTAAAATCCTTGCTGATCCGAGAGCAGAGGTAAGCCTTGAGCAAATGCAAGAACAATACGATTTTGTTTTTGATGTGAATCAAACTATTGACAAGGCACACAAGTCAATAAAAAAGATCAGAAAGATCAATGATCAGCTGAGTTCATTTATGAAGCAATATGAAGGAGAGGAGGCCGTAAGCGAATTGGTAGCTAAAGCCAAAGATCTTAAGAAATCTTTTTCAGAGATTGAAAAGGCCTTGTACCAGACCAAGAATAAAAGTAATCAGGATCCGCTTAATTTTCCTATAAAGTTAACGAATAAACTGGCGCATTTGAATAGTTTGGTGACCATGGATGATTTCCCTCCAACGGCTCAGGACGTCGCAGTTAAAAACGAATTGTCGGCAGAGATCAATAAAGAATTAGATGCATTCAATGCCTTGATCACACAGGAAATAAAGAGCTTTAATGACTCGTTTAATTCCCTTAAATTGGATTATTTGATTCTGGAATAATATGAAGTAATTGATAAATGTGAACCATGAAAAGGTTAAAATACTTATTTGTTTTTATACTTCCTTTAGGGGTGTATTTTGCCTTTAACAGGCAGGGATGGAGTACCTTTTCGCCTATAATTTTCACGTTTGTATTGATTCCTTTTTTAGAGCTTTTTTTAAAACCCGATAAGGAGAATTTCGATCAGGAAACGATGCTGAAGGAAAAGAATAGTCGAATCTATGATTGGATTTTGTATCTCTCGGTTCCGATTCAATTGCTCATGTTGATCTCATTTCTATTTGTGATCGAACTCACCCCAATAAATTCCATTGGTTATTTTGGAAAAGTATTTGGTATGGGATTGCTTTGCGGTGTTTTGGGAATCAATATTGGTCATGAATTAGGGCATCGTTCGTCAAGATGGGATCAATTCTTAGGAGAACTATTATTGTTGACCTCCCTGAATACCCATTTTCTTCCATATCATAATGAAGGTCATCATCGCGAGGTCGCGACGCCTGATGATGCAGCCACCGCAAAAAAAGGTCAACCCCTTTTTTCTTTTTGGATCACATCTCATTTTGGTAGTTATATAAAAGCTTGGAAAATTGAAAATAACAGGATGAAGCGCTCGGGGAAATCGATATTTTCACTGTCAAACAGAATGATCGTTTATTCGATAGCTAACCTGGTGCTGCTTTTTGGCATTTACTACTATTTTAATTTTAAGGTACTTTTGGCATTTATTCTTGCCGCCGTGATCGGGATTTTATTACTGGAAACCGTTAATTATATTGAACATTACGGATTGTTGCGACAAAAAAATGAATCAGGAAGATACGAACGCGTCAAACACTGGCATTCATGGAATTCGGATCACCAGATCGGCAGGTTGATGTTGTTCAATCTTTCAAGACACTCTGATCATCATTATAAGGCAAGTAAAAAATACCAGGTTTTAGAATCATTACCTGAAAGTCCTCAGATGCCGACAGGTTACCCTGGAATGATGATGCTCGCACTTATCCCACCATTGTGGTTTTCAGTGATGAATAAAAAACTGGATCATATTTAAAACTATCAAGCTAAACCAAACTCATGAAAAATATTTACGTACTCTTTATTGCCCTTCTTTTAAGTTCTGTCAATGGATATGCACAAAAAAAGAAAAATAAAAAAAACAAGGCTGCTCCAACAGTCGAGATCATAGATTCTACTTTTCACGGGTTGAAATGGAGAAATATTGGCCCTTTCCGTGGCGGAAGAAGTGTTGCATCCACTGGAGTGGTAGGACAACCGATGACCTATTATTTTGGAGCTACAGGAGGAGGTATATTTAAAACAGTTGATGATGGCATCACATGGAAAAATGTGTCAGATGGATTTTTAAAAACAGGTACCGTTGGAGCCTTAGCAGTATCCGAATCAAACCCTAATATTGTTATCGCCGGGATGGGAGAGCATGCTGCCAGAGGTGTTATGACTTCTATGGGTGATGGTGTCTATAAATCTGATGATGCTGGAAAATCATGGAAGCATATAGGTTTGGATAGATCAAGGCATATTTCGGATGTAGTCATTCATCCTACAAATCCTGATATCATTTTTATATCCGCTCAGGGAGCACAATACGGTCCGTCAGCAGAAAGAGGTGTTTATAGAAGTATTGATGGAGGAGCCAACTGGGAAAAGGTTTTATATATTGATGAGAACACGGGTGCTTCTTCTTTGGTGATGGACATGAAAAATCCGCTGATCCTCTATGCTGCGATGTGGGAACACAGAAGGTATCCATGGACAATGGAGTCAGGAGGAGAAAAATCAGGGTTGCATAAATCAACAGACGGAGGTACTACATGGACCAAAATGGAAGAAGGCCTGCCCCAAGTAATTGGGAAATCAGGTATTTCAGTTTCAAGAGCCAATCCTGAAAGAGTATTTGCGGTCATTGAGGCAGAAGGTGATAAATCTGGAGTCTATAGATCAGACGATGCAGGTAAAAAATGGAAACAAGTTAATAAGGACCGAATCAATATTACAAGATCCTGGTATTATATGGAAATATTTGCCGACCCTATCGATGAAAATGTTGTTTGGGTGATGAATGCTCCCGCGATGAAATCAATTGATGGAGGAAAGAGTTTTTTCAGGGTAGCGACCCCGCACGGGGATAACCATCATTTATGGATCAACCCGAATGACAATTCAAAAATGATCAACTCCAATGATGGGGGTGCTAATGTTTCAAATAATGGCGGGAAGAGTTGGAGTAGCCAGCAGTATCAGGCAACCTCACAATTTTACAGAGTCATTACCGATAACCTGGTTCCATATAATGTCTATGGGGGCCAGCAGGATAATTCTGCAATAGCCATAGCAAGCAGAACCAATGGTGGTGGAATTGGCTGGAAAGACTGGTATTCTGTGGCAGGGTGTGAAAGTGCTTTCCTGGCATTTGATCCAGACAATCCGGAAGTCGTTTTTGGAGGTTGTTATCAGGGAATCATTGAGCGATGGTATAAAAGCTCGCGCACCGGTAAGGAAATCAAAGAATATCCCGAACTGTCTTTAGGGAATGCTCCGGAAAATTTTAAATTCAGATATAACTGGAACGCTCCGATCATTAGTTCACCTCACGACAGAAACACGATTTATCATGCCGGAAATGTGGTGTTTAAAACTACTGATCAGGGTAACTCATGGACAGTCATCAGCCCGGATCTAACCAGAAATGAGGCTGATAAACATGGCCCCGGAGGTAAGCCTTTTACCAATGAAGCGGCCGGAGGTGAAAATTACAATACATTGATGTCACTCGCTGAATCTCCTCATGAAGAAGGGGTGCTTTGGACAGGTTCGGATGATGGTTTGGTTCATGTGACCAAAGATGGTGGTGCAAATTGGAAAAATGTGACGCCGGCAGATATGAAGGAGGGTATTGTCAATTCCATTGAGGTTTCACCTCATGACCCTGCAACGGTCTATGTTACTTTGATGCGATACAAATCCATGGACTTAAAAGCCTATATCTATAAAACCACTGATTATGGTCAGACATGGACAAAATTGGTAAATGGGTTTACAGATGAACATACCTTTGTAAGGGTTGTCAGAGAAGATCCGATAAGAAAAGGCTTATTGTATGCGGGTACCGAAACCGGCCTGTATATTTCCTTAGATGGTGGCCAAAACTGGCAGCCGTTTCAATTGAACTTGCCGGTGGTTCCCATCAATGATCTGGTGATACAAGACAACGATCTTGTAGCCGCAACAGCAGGAAGGTCCTTTTGGATTTTAGATGATTTAGGGGCCTTGCAACAATGGTCCAAGAGTGACAAAAACCTCAGTTTGTTCAAACCAAAAGACAGCTATTTGATCTTTGGAGGAAGCAGTGACAAGCCAGTTCCAGGATGGGGTAGTAATCCAAAGTCTGGAGTGACCTTTGATTATTATTTGGCCAAAGATGTTGATTCGCTTGAATTGAAACTTGAGGTGCTTGAAAACAATAAGGTGATCAGGACCATTACGAGTACAAAGCCAAAAGAGTTTAAATCCTGGCCGGGAGGACCTTCTAAACCTCAGGTACTGCCTGCAAAAAAAGGGTATAACAGATTCACCTGGAATTTTAGAAGAGCGTCTTTACCAGCTGTAGATAAAGTATTTCTTTTTGGTAGTCATGATGGATCACGAGTAGCCCCTGGTGTCTATACATTGAGATTGAGTCTGGAAAATGAGCAGGTTGCAACGGATGTAAAAATTCTACCCAATCCAAATATAGATGCCTCAACTGCTGACTATCAGGACCAACAATTGTTTTTAAAAGAAATTGAAGGAATGATCACTGAGATCCATGAGTCTGTCAATCAAATGAGGTCGGCTAAAAAGCAATTAAAGGCCTATGCTAAATTATTGGAGAACAATGAAAAGGCGGATACATTAGTGGCCAGAGGAGAAACGCTTTTAAAGAGGATCGATAGCTGGGAAACGAATTTGATCCAACCCAAGCAAAAGACATTTCAGGATGTGATCAATTATAACAATCAATTGAATGCTGAACTTACTTATTTGAAAGATTTTACAGATACAGCAGACCCGACCATTACCAAAGGAGCAAGAGAGCGGCTGAATGATCTGAAAAAAGATTGGAGTGTTTACCAAAAGGAACGAGATGATATTATCACAACTGAAATGAGCGCTTATAATGACTTGTTTAGTACCTTAGAAATACCAGCCCTCATCATTGACTAATATTCCAGAAGTGCTCAAATGAGCGAAATAAATTAAAACGCCTAAGCGTTTTGGCCTCAAATGAATTCTAGTGAGTTTATCTATCAAATTAACGCAATATCATGATAGAACATTTAAGAAGTTTTAAGCCAAATGAACAAATAAGGTTGTTCATTATTTGTTGCTGTATGACCCTGCCAGTCTTACTGAAAGCACAGCATTCTTTAAATTGGGAGTTTGAGACAAAAGGTGCCGTCTATTCAACACCGTTGCTGGATGAGGATAATGTATATATTGGAAGTGCTGACCATAATTTCTACGCTTTGGATAAAGAAACGGGTGAAAAACGATGGGAATTCCCGACAAAAGGTGAGATACATTCGTCAGCCTGTTTAAAGGGTGATTTAATTTTTTTTGCAAGTGGTGATGGGAATTTATATGCTGTAGACAAGAATAGTGGTAGAGAAGTGTGGCAGTTTAAATCAAACGGTGAAAAAACATATGATTTATGGGATTATTATTTGTCTTCACCTAAAGTTGATGGAGCATTCGTGTATTGGGGAAGCGGAGATGGGAATGTTTATGCCATTGAAATAGCCACAGGAATTATGAAATGGCAGTTTGAAACAAAGGGCATTGTTCATGCAGATCCTGTTATACATAAGGACAAAATTTTTATCGGGAGCTATGATGGAAATTTGTATGCCTTGGATAAAGAAGGCGGAGAACTGATATGGAAGTTTAAAACTCTTGGAGCTCAGTATTTTCCAAAAGGAGAAATTCAAAAGGCGGTCTTAGTAGATAATGGAACGGTATTTTTTGGTAGCAGGGATTATAATCTCTATGCTTTGGACGAACATACTGGAACTGTAAAGTGGAACATGAGAGAACCTCAGGGTTGGATCATCGCAACACCTGTGGCGAATAAGGACCATATATTTTTTGGTACTTCTGATGCTCATAAGTTTTATTGTTATGAGAAAAACTCTGGTGCAAAGGTTTGGGATATAAATGTTGGAATGAGAGTTTATGGATCAGCAACATTATACAATGGACTTGTATATTTTGGCACATTTGATGGAAAGGTTTTAGGAGTAGATGTAAAAACAGGGGAGCAGAAGTGGGCCTTCCAAACAAAGGGGAGTGTTAAAAATTATGCAAGTGTTTTTGACGATAGTGGGCAGTTTAAAAAAGGATTCGCACTTTATGGTAAGGACATGATCAATACCGAGAAAATGATTCTTAATTTAGGAGCAATTTTAGGGACGCCAATGATAGATCAAAACACAGTTTATTTTGGTAGTGCAGACGGGTCCATATACGCCGTTGATTTGAATCCTTAATCTATATTTCGTGGATTTTCCTGAATGATCCTTCTCACAGGAGCCGGAGCCTGAATCCCTTCCTCTTTGAGTGTTTTAAAAATAAGAAGTGCAATTTCACTATCTGTTTTCAAGGTATCAGAAAAGGTTGTCCAGTACATCAGGGCGAAATTCAAATTACCATCCGGTCCATAGCCATAGAAATAGGTTTTCGGAGCAGGTTCACGGCTCGTACTAGGGTGCTCTAAGGCAATTTTATTGAATAATTCGATTACTCTTTCAGGATCTGCATTAGTTGATGTTTTCATCGGAACTTTACTCCTTCTATTTCGGTTTG
>CBDULU010000011.1:0-15761 GCA_965368155.1 uncultured Flavobacteriaceae bacterium | reverse complement strand
ATATCTAGTTTGCGAAGTATATCAGTCAATTCGTCAAAGGAAATAGGATTTTTTAAATAGTCAATGATCTCGGGTTCCATTTTTGCATCCTTGAGAATAGCAAGCCCTTCTCTGCTTTTACGACACCTTGGATTATGATAGATTTTCATGATTGATTTGTTTGGTTTGTTGAGAGGCTAAAAATAATTTATTTTTTGCGGAACTTAAAAAGAAGTGCTGAATTTATTTCTCAAGCCTCTGAGGAGTAATTCCCTTTCATATCAGAAAAAAATTGGAGGCAGCTCAGGAATATATTTAAGGGGTTCAACTATATTTGCGCTATGATGATAACAGATACCCATACGCATTTATATGCAGAACAATTTGATGAAGACCGTGATCAGGTCATACATAAAGCACTCAATATGGGGATTAAAAGGTTTTTTGTACCGGCGATTGATGGCAGTTATTATGAAAAGATGTTTGCTCTTGAAAAGGCTTTTCCTGAAAACGTTTTCCTTATGGCCGGTCTACATCCCACACATGTCAAAGCTGATTTTAAAAAAGAACTTGAGATCGTCAAAAAACAATTGAACAGTCACCACTTTTATGCCATTGGTGAAATAGGGATGGATCTCTATTGGGATAAGACCTTTGTTAAAGAACAGCAGGAAGCCTTTCTTTTACAAATCTCCTGGGCCAAAGAAAGAGCCTTGCCAATTGTGATCCATTGCAGGGATGCATTTGACGAAATATTTGAAGTGTTGGACCAAGTCAATGACGATAAGTTATTTGGAATTTTTCATTGTTTTACAGGAAATCAACAACAGGCGAATCAAATTGTAGATTATGGTTTTAAACTTGGTATAGGCGGGGTAGTTACTTTTAAAAATGGAGGACTTGATAAATTTCTTGCTGAATTACCTCTTGAGCATATCGTTTTGGAAACAGATGCCCCTTATCTTGCTCCTACACCCTATAGGGGTAAAAGGAATGAGAGTAGCTATCTGATCAATATTCTCGACAAACTCGTAGATATTTATAAGTTAAGTCCGGAAGAAATTGCCAGGATCACCACGCACAATTCCCGTGAAATATTCGGGGTTTAATTGATGACTTATGAATAAGTATAAAAGCGCCTTTTTAAAAACGCCCTTAGGGACAGCTAAAATTGTCGGCAATAAAGATGGTATTGTTGAAATATCTGTTCTGGACGATGAACATCCTACGACTGAGAATCCGGAGGAACCATTGAAATCATGTATGATGGAACTTGAAGAGTATTTCAAGGGGCAAAGAAAGACTTTTTCGGTCAAGCTAAATCCTGCAGGTACGGATTTTCAAAAGAGGGTCTGGGCCGAATTGCTGCATATCCCTTTTGGGAAGAGGACCAGTTATATGAAACAAACTTTACGGTTGGGCAATGAAAAAGCGATAAGGGCCGTAGCTAGTGCAAATGGGAAGAATCCGATTTGTATTATCATACCTTGTCATAGAGTAGTAGGTTCTGATGGCTCTCTTACAGGATATGCCGGAGGCTTATGGAGAAAGGAATGGCTGCTCGAACATGAAAGCCCATCGGGTCAAACGAGTTTGTTTTAAATGAAAAAATAAGAGAATTCCTCAAATTGTTAATGATCGTATTGTTGCATGAAAAGATTCCTGGTCTTGCTGTTTCTTTTAACCGGCGTTTTGGCGATGGCCCAATTACGTCCAAAAGGGGCAATTATCAAGAATATGCTTGTACGCAATGATACCATACAAATAGACAGTCTAAGTATCAACCCCGGATTTTTAGAAGTTTACGACCAAAAAGGAGTTATCATAGAGCAAACACTTTATCAAGTGGATTATGCAAAAGCCAAATTATGGTTTATCAATAGGGAAGATATAATTGGAAATTCGATACAGATCGTATACCTCCCGTATCCGGATTTTATGACGCGTAATTATTCGGCTTTTGATCGGTCACTGATCGTTTCGGAGGCCACTGATGAATCTCAGTTGTATAGTTCGCAAGCCAACTCCGGCTTGAAAAAGAACAAACCTTTTGACGGGTTGTATACAAGTGGCTCTTTGTCAAGGGGTGTAACCATTGGGAGTAATCAGGATGCTGTGGTGAATTCTAATTTTAATTTACAGATAGAAGGTCAATTGTCTGAAAAGGTTGGTATCAGGGCCTCTATAACCGATAACGAAATTCCATTACAATCGGGAGGTTTTACGCAGCGACTTGATGAGTTTGATCGTGTATTTATTGAACTATTTGCTAAAAACTGGTCATTGACAGCTGGTGATATTGACCTTAGAAATTCAGATAGTTATCTGATGCGATTTCAGAAGAAGATCTCAGGGGTACTGCTCAAGGGCAATGTAGATAAGCCCGCAGGTCAAACCGATTTTTTTGCTTCAGGTGCTTTGGTAAGAGGAAAATTTCAAAGTTTTAAATTTAATGGACTTGATGGTAATCAGGGGCCATATAAAATATTAGGAAATGATAATCAACAATTTATCATCATGATCTCTGGGAGTGAGAGGGTTTATGCCAATGGCGTGTTGCTAAAAAGAGGTGAGAATTTTGATTATACCATTGATTATAACACAGGCGAAATCACGTTCACAACCTTGTATACGGTAAGTTCTAACCTCCGTTTTACAATTGAATACCAGCTTTCAGAACGTAATTACACGCGTTTTCTTACGTATGACGGAGTTCGTTTTCAATCGGACAAATTAAAGGTTGGGATCAAGTATTTTAATGAAACCGATGCTAAAAACAGTCCGGTAGATCAGAATCTTTCAGATGAACAGAAGCAAATTCTTGCAGAAGCCGGAAATGATAAAACCAAGATGATAGCTCCTTCAGCGGTTGAAGCGGCTTATAGCGAGAATAGAGTCTTATATAGAAAAGTTGTCACTAACGGAACGGAAGTATTTGAGTATTCAAACGATCCAAATGAAAGCCTATATCAAGTCAATTTTAGCTATGTAGGAGAGAATAACGGAGATTATATGCTGGAGACTACTTTGGCCTCAGGAAGGGTATATGCCTATATTGAAGAAGTAAATAACCTAAAACAAGGGGCTTACCTTCCTGTAGTGCAACTTGTAGCTCCAGAAAAATTACAAATGATCAATGTGGAAGCAGATTATGCTCTTGGAGAAAAGACACTGATTCAATCGGAACTGGCACTAAGCGACAAGGATCAAAACCTTTTTTCCAGTATAGATAATGACGACAATAAAGGTGTAGCAACCAAACTAGGCTGGAAACAAAAAATATTGGATAAAAAATGGAAGCTGAGCAGTGACATCGATTATGAATATTTCAGTGAAAATTTTAGATCTGTGGAAAGGATTAGAAATGTCGAGTTTTCAAGAGACTGGAATATTATATCACAAGGAACAGATGAACGTCAAAAACAGCAATATATATTAGGTGGGCTGCAATTCAGCAATGATAGTATTGGTCATATTCAGTATCATTATGAAAACCTAAGCTTAGGGGATGCATACAGAGGAGCGCGACACAATATCTTGGCCGATCTGCGTTTTGCAGACACACAAATATTTGTTAGTGCAAGTTCGATGAATAATGAAAATGGGCAGGAAGACAATTCTTTTGACAGGCTCTATAGCGGGATTACCCAGCAAATTTCTAAATTCTGGATTGGCGCGAAGTATAACTATGAGAAAAATTTGATAAGAGATTCAGGGAATATGGAATTGGATTTCTTATCACATAAGTTTTCTGAGATTGAGGGATTCGCAGGGGTAGGGGATTCAACCAAAGTATTTACCGAAATAGGTTATAATTTCAGAGAAACTGATAGTGTTCAAGGTGCAGGCTTAGATCTGGTAAATAAGGCCAAGACCTACTTTTTAAAGTCTAAACTGATTCAGAATGTGAATACAGATCTCGCCTTTTTTGTCAATTATAGAGAAGTGAAGAATGTAAATGTCGCAGATGAGACTTCATTAAATGCAAGAGTGAGCTACAGGCAAAGGATTTTTGGAGACTTTATAAGCCTTCAAACCCTATTTGAAACAAGGTCAGGGACTTTGCCCCAACAGGAATTCAGATATGTTGAAGTGGAACCAGGGAAGGGGTTCTACGAATGGATTGACTTTAACAATAATGGGGTCCAGGAATTGGATGAATTCGTAGTAGCCAAATTTCAAGACAAAGCTATTTATGTCAGGGTATTGTTGCCAACCATTTCATTTATTAAAACAAACCAGAATAAATGGAGCCAGTCATTGAATCTACAGGCTTCTGCTTGGAGAAACAAAGAAGGTTTTAAACGTGTATTGTCTCATTTTGCCAATCAAACGTATTTTCTCATCGATGTTAAAACCAAACGTGACAAAGGCGATTTTAATATCAATCCTTTCGTATCCGACGAAGAGGATCTTTTGGGCCTGGATCAAAACTTTAAGAACAGTTTCTTTTTTAACAGAGGATTACAAAGATTTAGTTTTGTCTATTCCTTTTTGAATTTTCGAAAAAAAACGATTTTTTCATTTGGAGATCAGGACGTACTTCTTAAAACACATCAGTTTCAATTTATACATAAATTAGGTAAATTTTGGTTGATGGACCTTGGAGCAGGAATAAATTACAATTCCAGTAGTTCCAATAGCTTTGCTAACCGGAATTATGACCTTAACAATTTCAACCTAAACCCTAAAATTTCTTATCTCTACAATCAAAATACGCGTCTAGAGCTGTTTTATAATTTTAAAGATAAGTCCAATAGGATTCTTGATATGGAGACCCTTCAAATGCATGTAGTTGGGTCAAATTTCCAATATGCCAGTAAACAGAGTTTTTCTGTAAATGCCAATGCCAGTTTTTATTTTAATGAATTTGAAGGTGACACAAATTCTCCCGCAGCCTATCAGATGTTGGAAGGCTTACAACCAGGAACAAATCTGACCTGGCTGTTAGGCTTACAAAAAAGGCTCACCTCTTTTCTGGATCTTAATGTGAACTATTCTGGCAGGAAATCAGAGCAATCAAATACCATTCACACTGGAAATATTCAGTTACGGGCTACTTTTTAAATCTCGATGTAGATGAGGCGCTCAGGAATTTTGATCTATGTTACTGATTTTTTCTCAACCAATTTGCCATAGAGACTTCTTTTGTGATCATTGTGCTGAGGTCTTCTATTTTTACCCTCTTTTGCTCCATGTTATCACGATTTCGGATGGTGACTGTGCCATCATTCTTCGTTTCGTGATCCACAGTGATACAAAAAGGTGTACCAATAGCATCCTGGCGGCGGTATCTTCTTCCTACCGCGTCTTTTTCATCATAGGCTACGCTAAAATCAAATTTTAACTGGTCAATAATTTCTCTTGCTATTTCAGGTAATCCGTCCTTCTTCACTAAAGGAAGAATAGCAGCCTTTGTGGGTGCCAGAACAGGAGGTAATTTCAATACGACTCTTTCAGATCCATCTTCAAGAACTTCATTTTGAAGGGCAGATGAAAAAACAGCCAGAAACATTCTATCAAGACCTATGGAGGTTTCAACTACATAGGGCACATAGTTTTTATTCATTTCATGATCAAAGAATTGTAATTTTTTACCTGAATGCTCCTCATGAGCTTTAAGGTCAAAATCAGTTCTTGAGTGTATCCCTTCCAGTTCCTTAAATCCAAATGGAAATTGAAACTCTATATCTGCTGCTGCGTTGGCATAATGTGCCAGTTTATCATGATCGTGAAATCTGTATTTTTCTTCTCCAAGACCAAGTGATAAGTGCCATTTCAACCTGGTTTCTTTCCAAGACTCATACCATTTTAACTCTTCTCCCGGCTTTACAAAAAATTGCATTTCCATTTGCTCAAATTCTCTCATCCTGAAGATAAATTGTCTGGCGACGATTTCGTTCCTGAATGCTTTTCCTGTCTGGGCAATGCCAAATGGAATCTTCATTCTACCTGTTTTCTGAACATTGGCGAAATTGACAAAGATACCTTGAGCGGTTTCAGGTCTTAAATAAAGATCCATAGCAGAATCAGCCGAAGCTCCTAGTTTTGTACCAAACATCAAATTGAATTGCTTTACATCTGTCCAGTTCTTAGAACCTGAAAGCGGGCATGCGATTTCAAGCTCTTCTATAAGTGCTTTTACATCCTTAAGATCCTCATCTTCAAGAGAACGAGCCATACGGCTTAACACCGCCTCTTTTTTTGAAAGATAACCAACAACCCTTTGATTGGTTTTTACAAATTCACTTCTGTCAAAAGCATCTCCGAATCGTTTGGCAGCTTTCGCTATTTCCTTTTCTGCTTTGATATTCAGTTTTTCCGCATAGTCTTCAATCAACACATCTGCCCGATACCGTTTTTTGGAGTCTTTGTTATCAATTAATGGATCATTAAAGGCATCAACGTGGCCTGAGGCTTTCCAAGTGGTTGGATGCATAAAAATAGCGGCATCGATCCCCACGATATTTTCATTCATCTGCACCATGGATTTCCACCAGTACTCACGGATGTTATTCTTTAACTCAGCCCCGTTCTGTGCATAGTCATAAACCGCACTTAAGCCATCATATATTTCACTGGATTGGAAGATGAATCCATACTCCTTTGCGTGGGAAACAACCTTCTTAAATTTGTCTTCTTGATTTTTCACGTATTTTTTATTTTTTATCAGACGCATAGAATCTCCAGATGCGTAAACTGTGCTTATGATCGATCCTTGATCATAACTCTCCAACATTTTAACCGTGGCATGTTGCTTTGGTTCGGCAAAAATAATTAATTTATCACAAGCGCATAAAAAAAGGAAACACAATTTGTGTTTCCTTTAATTTATATCATGTTATGGTCAGATTATAGACCTAAGAAAGAGTCGTTTAGTTCCAGATTTGCAGAACCTACTAATTTACCCTCTACAAAAACTTCGATAGGGTATACGCCAGATTCATATTTGTCTCCTTTTCTTTCAACAAGCATGACAACGTCAAGATCAGCATTCTCATAATTGACGATGGTCTGATCTGTGTATTTAGCTTCATTGCCTTCTGACATCATAAAAGTTCCTTTTGCATTGATTACCTGTCCTCCAGGATTTTTCAATACAATATAAGCTTCTTTATCTCCTGGTTCAGCGATTTCGTTCTCAATTAATCTAAAAGCAACCTTAATAGCATCAGTTTTCTGAGCTTTATTGGTTTCAGTATACTTTCCGTTAGAACGCATTTTCATAGCTGTAACCTGAACATTTTCTACGTTGATGGCTCCACCAATTTCAACTTTTCTGGCAAGCTCCATGTTTTGGGCTACCAAAGTATCATTATAATTCGTTTGGATCGTCAACTGGCTGTTGATACTGTCTTTTTCTTCAGTCAGGATATTATTGGCCATTTTCAGAGAATCCACCTCATCCAATAATCTGGTATTGGTTTTCTCAAGAGTAGCTAATTGTCCGCGGTATCTTCTTAATACGCTAGAATTAATCTTCTTCAGATTCTGAACAGAGTCTTTTAAAACTGCTATTTTTTCTTTTTCCATTGACAAAGAATCAGACAGACTTGTGTTTTCAGCGATAGCCACGTCGTATTTTTCTTCCATTGCAGTCAGGTTTCCAATGATCTGATCTTTTTCAGACTGTAGAAATTTGACGGCTTCCTTGTGATCATTATTGTTGTAGAACGTATAGCCGATTAGTCCGAACAGCAATACAGTAAGGGCTATTATTAAAATTTTACTGTTTGAAGATTTAGAATTTTCTTCCATAATTATATAATTAGGTTTACATTTTAGATTAATCTTAACTTATTAAACGTAATAAATCAGAAAAATTGTGTGCAAATTTAATTTTTTTTAAAGATTTACACCAATTTATTTATACAATTCATGTGAAGTGTTGATAAATAATCATTTAATGCCCAATATCTTAGCGGATCTTTTTGATCTGTTCTTTCCTCCAGCGTGCTTAAACTGTGGAAAGTTACTAGAAATAAGAGGTGAATATCTATGTTTTTCATGCGCGTCGGAATTGCCATTGACCCATTTTAGTTTTCAGGTGGGAAATGAATTGGAAACCAGTTTTAAAGGAAGAGTTCCTGTCCATGCAGCAACTTCCTTATTGTTTTTTGAAAAAAAAGGGATGGTTCAACAATTGATGCATGAGTTGAAATACCATAACAAGCCCGAAATAGGCTCTTTTCTGGGTAAATGGTTGGGAGAAGAAATGGTGGCGAGTAAAAGATTTGAATTGATAGATTTTGTTGTTCCTGTTCCCTTGCATCCGGATAGGGAAAGAGAAAGGGGTTATAACCAAGTTCATTTTTTTGCAAAATTCCTGGCTCATGCATTACAAGCTGAACTAAAGGAAAATATGCTTAAAAAGATCAGAAATAGCGAAACACAAACCGTAAAAAACAGGCAAAAAAGGTTTATGAGTAAGGAAAAGGAATTTGTCTTAAACGAGGCTGGTTTGATTAAAAACAAGCATATTCTTTTGGTTGACGATACCATTACATCCGGAGCTACCATGCAGGCCTGTGCTGATCTTTTGCTCTCTGTTACTGGGGTCAAGCTAAGCCTTGCCAGTATGGCCTTTACCGCTTAATTTTGCTAAAAAAGGATCGAATCGAAAAAAAATAATTGTTAATTTGTATTTTATTTGACGTATGAAATTTCATTATTTTTTTTTGGTATTATTCATTTTTACCGTCTTTAGTTGCGCTAGAAGAGGAAGACCTGAAGGAGGTCCCAAGGATTTTGATAAACCAATTATGGTCAAGGCTGATCCTGATTTCAAGAGTCTGCGTTTTGAAGAGGATCAAATAAAAATTTATTTTGATGAATACGTCAAGTTGAAAGATGTCAATTCCCAATTGATTATCTCTCCTCCACTTAAGAATTCTCCGGTCATTTCACCTTTGGGATCCCCAAGTAAAAAGATCACTATCAAATTGAGCGACACTTTGCAGGAGAATACTACTTATACCTTCAATTTTGCTCAAAGCATCATTGATAACACCGAAGGAAATATTCTCGATAATTTTAAATACATTTTTTCGACAGGTGATTATATAGACTCTCTTAAGGTAAAAGGAGAAATTAAGGATGCTTTTGATCTTGAAATGTTAGAAAATCCTACCATTATGCTATATCCCGTAAGTGAAACTTATAAGGATTCGGTCATATACCTAGAGAAACCTACTTATGTCGGTAGCACCGTTGACAGTTTGAATTGGGAGATCACCAACATAAAGGCAGGTACTTATAGATTGATCGCTTTAAATGATGCGAGAAAAAATTACATATTCAATCCTAAAGAAGACCGAATCGGGTTTTACCCTGATCTGATCACCATTCCAGGTGATAGTATATTTGATCTGACATTATTCAAAGAGGTGCTTCCCTTTAAGTTGGTGTCCAGGCCAAAGGATGTCTCTAAAGGTCATATTATCATTGGCTTTGAAGGCGATCACAGGGATTTGGATATAAGGGTATTGTCTCCTACTACTCAAGATTTCAAATCATTTTACAGCAAAGACAGAAAAACTGACACCTTGAATTACTGGTTCAATAATTTTGAGATTGACAGCATGATGTTGGAAGTCAGTAAAGATCAATTTATTGATACAGTAAAAGTCATGCTGAATGAAGATGAGATTGATTCGCTTCGCTTGGAATTATCCAGCTATGGGATGTTGCATTTAAGGGATACGCTTAAACTTGGTTCCACGGTGCCCATGATGAAAGTGGATACTGCCAAATTTCATTTTATAGATAAGGACTCGGTAAAGGTGCCCTTAAAACTTACTCTATCGGACAGCAAAAATAGAATCGATTTTATTTTTGATAAAGAACCAGTTCAAAGTTACAAGTTGTTTATTGAACCAGGAGCCATAGAGGATATCTTAGGCATACAGAATGATACAATTAAGGCATCGATAAAAACAGGAAAGATTTCTGATTACTGCTCTATTTTTCTAACATTAAGAAATATTGAAAGGTTTCCTGTGATCATAGAGTTGATCAATGACAAAGGTGATATTGTGGCGAAAAAATTTGCCACGGAAGCTAAAGAATTTGAGTTTAGGAATCTAAGACCTTCCAGATTTATGATTCGAATTATCTATGATGATAATGGGAATCGAAAGTGGGATACCGGTAATTTTCTGCTAAATAGTCAACCTGAACAGGTGTATTATGTAAAGACCATCATTGAAGCCAAGGCGAATTGGGAGGTTGAAGAAAGCATCACGCTCAAGCCTTAAATTCATTGAATTTTAATGTTATTCTAAAATCACTAATGTGATTTATATTTCTTTTTACTTCCATAGAAGTTAGTATCTTTGTTGTTTAGAATCATTTTAATTAAGAAAACCATGAGTTTTAAAAAACAAGATATATATAAGGCACTTGAAAGCATTTCTGCTCCGGGAGAAGGCATGAACCTTATAGAAAGTGAATCAGTTACCAATGTGGTTGTTTTCGGAAAGGAAATCCTTGTGGATGTTACGATAAAGAATCCTTCATTGCAGGCCAAAAAGAAGATCGAGGTTGAGATTATGAAAGTGATCCACGACCAGGTAGATGAAAAAACTGATGTCAAGGTCAATGTGAAAGTTGATGCACCTGCAAAGCCGGCTCCTATGAGAGGTAATGAGGTGCCAGGTGTTAAAAATATCATTGCAGTTGCCTCAGGAAAGGGTGGTGTTGGAAAATCAACTGTGACGGCCAACCTCGCGGTTACTTTAGCTAAAATGGGTTTTAGTGTGGGGATACTGGATGCCGATGTTTACGGCCCTTCAATGCCTATTATGTTCGATGTGGCTAAGGAACGACCTTTATCGGTGAATGTCAATGGTAAATCAAAAATGCAACCTATAGAAAATTACGGCGTTAAACTTTTATCCTTGGGCTTTTTTACAGACCCGAATCAAGCTGTGATCTGGAGAGGTGCCATGGCATCAAAGGCTTTGAACCAAATGATCTTTGACGCGAATTGGGGTGAACTGGATTTTCTTTTGGTTGATCTTCCTCCGGGAACAGGTGATATCCACCTGTCTATGGTACAGGCAGTGCCTATAACCGGGGCTGTTATTGTAAGTACACCTCAAGCAATCGCTTTAGCGGATGCAAAAAGAGGAGTTGCGATGTTCCAACAGGAAAACATCATGGTACCAGTATTGGGTATTGTTGAAAATATGAGTTATTTTACTCCTGCTGAATTGCCTGACAATAAATATTATATTTTTGGTCAGGACGGGGCGAAGAACCTCGCAGAAGATCTGGAAACAACTTTATTAGGAGAAGTACCTTTGGTGCAGAGTATCAGGGAAGCAGGAGATGTCGGACATCCCGTAGCTTTGCAAGAGGACACTGCTTTAGAGTCGGCCTTTATTGATATAACAAAGAACATGCTTTCTCAATTGGTAAAACGAAATGAAGATTTACCACCAACCGAAGTGGTAAGAATTACGACCATGTCAGGTTGTAGTACTAAATAAAATAATTCCGAGCACTTCTAAGGTGCTCGGGAAAAACATTTTTAACATGGGGCAAAAAGACTTATTGGATAATATAGAAAAGGCGCTGGCTGAGATACGACCATATCTGCTTACTGATGGGGGTGATATTTCCTTTGTTTCCTTAGATGAAGATGTTGTAAATATTAAGTTTCACGGGGCCTGTATTGGCTGTAAAGTGAATCAAATGACTTTGACAAATGGGGTAGAGGCCACCATTAAAAAATATGCTCCCCAAATCAAAAAAGTAATCGAAGTAAAATAGGTCTTGCACTGAATAAGATTTCTATATTCTTAAAAAATATTCGTTATATTTGTTAACATCGAAAGAACAAATATAATATGACCTACTTTTTTGCGGAATTATTATCACTTCTAAAATTTCTGATGAAGAGAAAGCCTGAATAAGTTCGGTGGTCTTCTTATACCTATTTCTTTCTAATACTAATATCAAAAATATATACACATGCCCAGATACCATAGCCTAGGCAAAATTCCCTCAAAACGACATACCGTTTTTAAGGATGAAAATGGCAATTTTTTATACGAAGAACTCTTCGGAACCGTAGGTTTTGATGGAATGTCTACTTTGTTGTATCATACACAAAGACCAACTCAGGTAAAGAAAATAGTGGCTTCGTATGATATTAGCCCAAAAATATCAGTAGAGAAAAACATGAAATCAATTAGCATGAAAGGATTTCAGGTAGCCCCTGAGAAGGATTATGTGAAGAGTAGGGTTCCGGTTTTGGTCAATAATGATTGCCAGATCAGCCTAGCTTCACCAAGTCAATCTCTCAGAGATTATTTCTATAAAAACACGGATGCTGATGAGGTGATATTTATCCATAAGGGCTCTGGAAAACTTCGGACTATGCTTGGTAATATTGAGTTTTCCTATGGAGATTATGTAGTGATTCCCAGAGGTATGATCTATCAGATCGATTTTGATTCAGAAGAGAACAGGTTATTCATTGTGGAGTCCAAGAACCCTATTTATACGCCAAAAAGATACCGGAATTGGTTTGGTCAAATGCTCGAGCATGCACCTTTTTGTGAAAGAGATATGCATCCGCCATCTGAGTTGGAAACCTACAATGAGATAGGTGACTTTATGATCAAAGTAAAAAAGCAGGATAGCATACATGAATATATTTATGCGGCTCATCCTTTTAGTGTCGTGGGTTGGGATGGATATAATTTTCCATATAAATTTTCGATTCACGATTTTGAACCCATAACGGGTAGGGTGCATTTGCCTCCGCCAATTCATCAGACTTTTGAATCTGCAGGTTTTGTGATCTGCTCATTTGTTCCGAGAATGTATGATTATCATCCTCAAGCAGTTCCAGCACCTTACAATCACAGTAATATTGATTCTGATGAGGTATTGTATTATGTAGATGGAGATTTTATGAGTCGAAATAATATTGAAAAAGGTCAAATTACCTTACATCCAGCGGGGATTCCCCATGGGCCGCATCCTGGTGCCATGGAAAGAAGTATCGGTAAGAAATCAACCGAAGAGCTGGCAGTAATGGTTGATACTTTTAAACCTTTGATGGTTACGGAAGCTGCTATAAAGCTGGCCGATGATGATTATTATAAAAGTTGGTTAAATCATTAAAATTAAAGTGATGAAGGATATAAAAAATGTAGAATACGGATTAGAAAAAATATTTAAAGGAGCCAAAGATTTTTTACCACTATTGGGAACAGATTATGTAGAGTTTTATGTGGGAAATGCCAAGCAAGCAGCCCATTTTTATAAATCGGCATTTGGTTTTCAATCTTTTGCCTATAAAGGACTTGAGACAGGAAGTAGAGATGCTGTTTCATATGTGTTAAAACAAGATAAAATTAAAATAGTGTTAACCACGCCTTTAAATTCAAAATCAGACATTAACAAACATATTGTAAAACACGGTGATGGTGTTAAGGTTGTAGCGCTTTGGGTAGAGGATGCTAAAAAAGCCTGGGAAGAAACTACTTCTCGTGGTGCAAAATCATACCTAAAACCGGTAACGGAAAAAGATAAAGATGGTGAGGTCGTAAGATCAGGTATTTATACTTACGGAGAAACGGTACATGTGTTTGTGGAACGCAAAAACTACAAAGGAACATTTTTACCAGGATTTACTGAATGGAAATCGGACTACAACCCAGAATCTTGTGGCTTAAAATTTATTGACCATATGGTTGGTAATGTAGGTTGGGGAGAGATGAATACTTGGGTAAAATGGTATGAGGATGTAATGGGGTTTGAAAATTTCTTGTCTTTTGATGATAAGCAAATCCACACAGAATACTCGGCCCTGATGAGTAAGGTAATGAGTAACGGCAATGGCAGAATAAAATTCCCAATTAACGAGCCGGCAGAAGGAAAAAAGAAATCTCAAATTGAAGAATATCTTGATTTTTATGAAGGTTCTGGTGTGCAGCATATTGCGGTGGCTACAGATGATATCATTTCCACAGTTTCTAAGTTGAGAGCTCGCGGAATAGAGTTTTTAAGTACACCTCCTGAAGAATATTATAGAGCGGTTCCAGGTAGATTAGAGGAATTTAGTCATGAGTTAAGAGAGGATATAGAAACTTTAAAAAACTTAGGCATCATGATTGATGCAGATGAAGAAGGTTATTTATTACAAATTTTCACAAAACCTGTAGAAGACAGACCAACTTTATTTTTTGAAATCATACAGAGAATGGGAGCTCGAGGGTTTGGTGCGGGTAACTTTAAAGCACTTTTTGAAAGTATTGAAAGAGAACAAGCCAAACGCGGAACCTTATAACTATGAATCTGAGGGCCTCGATCTGAGGGCCTCGGGCGTGAAGCCCTCACCTCCGAGGGGGTGAGAAACCAGAGGTGAGAAATCTATTCATGTTTACTTTAAGAATTTAGAACACTTATTGTAAACAGTTAGAGCAATGCTAGTAAAGGTTTATGGAAGTGCAGTTTTCGGTGTAGATGCCACTACGATTACCGTAGAGGTAAATATAGATAAAGGGATCGCTTATCATTTGGTCGGCCTGCCAGATAGTGCCATCAAGGAAAGCAGTTACCGAATTTCCGGAGCGCTTAAAAATTCAGGCTTTAAATTTCCCGGTAAAAAAATCACCATTAACATGGCTCCTGCCGATTTGCGTAAAGAAGGATCGGCTTATGATCTTCCTCTTGCATTGGGTATTATGGCCGCATCTGGTCAACTAGAACCAGGTCGACTCAAAGATTACCTGATCATGGGAGAATTGTCATTGGATGGCAGTTTAAACCCTATAAAAGGTGCCCTGCCTATTGCTATTCAGGCAAAAAAAGATGGCTTTAAAGGCTTTATTTTGCCGAAGGAAAATGGAAAGGAGGCAGCAGTAGTGGAGGGTCTTGAAGTATATAATGCGAACAATATTTCGGAGGTTGTTGATTTTATAAAAGGCGAATCAATTTTACAACCTTTATGCCTTGATTTAGAGCAAGAACTCTATGATTGTTCTGTCGATGATGACTTGGATTTTGCTGACGTAAAAGGTCAGGAAACCATTAAGCGCTGTATGGAGATCGCTGCAGCAGGAGGCCATAATATTATTCTTATAGGACCACCGGGGTCAGGAAAAACCATGCTGGCCAAAAGATTACCGACCATTCTACCTCCCATGTCATTGGCGGAAGCTCTGGAAACTACTAAAATCCATTCTGTGGTGGGAAAATTAAACGGAACAAAAGGATTAATGAACAAAAGGCCGTTTAGAGCGCCTCATCACACGATTAGCGATGTCGCTTTAGTTGGCGGCGGAACTTACCCCCAACCTGGTGAGATATCTTTATCCCACAATGGTGTTCTATTTTTAGATGAATTACCTGAATTCAAAAGAAGTGTCTTGGAAGTGATGAGGCAGCCTCTTGAAGATAGGGAGGTTACCATTTCAAGATCTAAATTTACGATTACTTATCCATCCAGTTTTATGTTGGTGGCCAGTATGAATCCAAGCCCCGGAGGTTTTTTTATTGATCAAGATCAAATGTCTAGCGCTACAGTTATGGAAGCCCAACGCTATTTAAGCAAGATTTCAGGGCCTTTGCTTGATCGAATAGATTTACATATCGAATTGCAGCCGGTTCCCTTTGAAAAATTGTCAGGAAAACGATCAGGTGAGAAAAGCAAAGAGATCAGAGAAAGAGTTATGGCTGCGAGATACCTGCAATCAGAGCGCTATTGTTCAAGAAATGACATCCATTATAATGCCCAAATGAATGTAAAACAAATTCGTAACTAT
>CBDULU010000010.1:0-17235 GCA_965368155.1 uncultured Flavobacteriaceae bacterium | reverse complement strand
TGGGCACCATCAGCAAAATCAGTTTCTGTGATAGGAGATTTCAATTTCTGGAATGAAAAACAGCACCGATTGGCGGTGCGCTGGGATGGTTCAGGAATTTGGGAAGGATTTATTCCCATGGCAAAAGAGGGAATGCGTTATAAGTACAAAATCAAGTCACATCACAATCTGATCGTTACAGAAAAGGCAGATCCTTATGCTTTTTCCTATGAGAAACCACCAAACACGGCATCCATTATTTCCAGTATAGAAGGATATAAGTGGAAGGATAAAGCCTGGATGGGGTACAGAAAGGATAAAAATGGACTGGATAAACCTTATGCGGTTTACGAAGCTCACCTCGGTTCTTGGATGAGGAACGCCAGTGATAATAGTTTTATGAGTTATGATCAGCTTGCCGATAAATTAGTTGATTATTTGAAGAAAATGAATTTTACTCATGTAGAGTTAATGCCTATCATGGAATATCCCTTTGATCCTTCATGGGGTTATCAGTTGATCGGATATTTTGCCCCAACCTCAAGATTTGGTAATGCCCAAGGGTTTATGCATTTATGCGATAAATTACATCAAAATGACATAGGGGTAATACTTGACTGGGTACCTTCTCATTTTCCTTCAGATGATCATGGTTTGGGCTTTTTTGACGGAAGTCATTTGTACGAGCATCCTGATCCACGCAAGGGATATCACCAGGATTGGAAAAGTCTCATTTTTAACTATGGTAGAAATGAAGTCAAGTCATTTTTGATCAGTAATGCTTTTTATTGGTTTGATAAATACCATATAGATGGGCTAAGAGTAGATGCAGTGGCTTCTATGCTTTATCTGGACTATTCGCGTGAAGAAGGTGAATGGGAGCCAAATATTTACGGGGGAAGAGAAAACCTTGAGGCTGTTGAGTTCCTGAAAGAATTTAATCGAGAAGTGTATGCCAATTTTGATGGTATCCAAACAATTGCCGAGGAGTCTACCGCTTATACTGGAGTGACCAATGCTGTTGATTTCGGGGGTCTTGGATTTGGAATGAAATGGATGATGGGATGGATGCATGATACCTTGGAATATTTTTCTAAGGATCCGATTTACAGGAAGCATCATCAAAATGAGATCACCTTTAGCCTCGCCTATGCGTTTTCTGAAAAATTCATGTTGCCTTTGTCACACGACGAGGTCGTTTATGGGAAAAAATCTCTCCTTGGAAAAATGCCAGGAGATGAATGGCAGCGTTTTGCTAATTTAAGATTGTTATATGCTTATATGTATACGCATCCTGGTACCAAATTGATTTTTCAAGGAGGTGAATTTGGTCAGTCTTCAGAATGGAATTTTTCACAAAGTTTAGACTGGCATCTTCTCGAGTTTAAGGCACATAAGGGCTTGCAAACTTTTGTAAAGGATTTGAATACCTTTTATAAAAATACACCGGCATTATATGAAAAAGCATTTAGTGGAGAAGGTTTTGAATGGATCAACTATGGGGATCATGAAAATTCTATAATCTCTTATATCCGAAAAGGACATGAAGAAAAGAATGATGTCGTGGTTGTATGCAACTTCACCTCTGTGGTAAGAAAGGATTATGAAATAGGAATTCCACGCAAAGGTAAGCTGAAACAAATCCTTAATAGTGATTTTAAAAAGTATTTTGGAAGTGGCATTAGTAATTCCAAAGAGATCCTTATAAAAAAAGAAGCCAGAGATGGCAGGCCTTACTCAGCTAAGATTACCCTTCCACCATTAAGTTTAGTGGCCTTTGAGATAATATAGTATAGTATTTAGGGTTTTAGAAGTAATACCCTCTTATTTTTCGATTGTTCGTAAAAATGAGGGGGTATTTTTCATTTATCTATATAGTCTGTACTGGCGAATTTTATTAGGTTTGTACACTATGAAATATACTGCCTGTCAGGCAGATAAAATGACGAAATATGATTTTAAATACTGAGCTGGAAAATAAAGGGAATTTGTTTCCTTCTAAAATAATTTCTTACAGAAAAGACGTTGATACTTTCTATTTTACCACTGAGAACTATGTTGTTCTTCAGGTTACTGTCAGAAGAGACAGTGTTTTGCGATTCAGGTACAGTACCAAAACGATTTTTGATAAAGATTTTTCTTATGCCATCACAAAATACGCGAGTGAAGGATATAACCATTTGGAACTAACTGAAGATAAGACGCATTATGTGATCACAACACGGAAGCTGATCTGTAAGATCGCTAAGGAGGATATGCGCAAGTCGATCTTTGATGCAAAAGACGGGAAACTTATTTGTGAAGATGAAACAGGATTTCACTGGGAGGAAAGTTATGAGTTCGGTGGAGATATTGTTAAAATGTCCAAAATATCACAGGATAGTGAGGCTTATTACGGCCTGGGAGATAAACCTGTTCATATCAATTTAAAAGGGAAACGTTTTGAGAACTGGGTAACCGATTCTTACGCCTATGGAAGGGATACAGATCCTATTTATAAATCCATTCCTTTTTATATTGGCTTGCACCATCAAAAGGCATACGGGATATTTTTTGACAATACCTTTAGATCCTTTTTTGACTTTTGTGCCGAGCGAAGAAATATAACCAGTTACTGGGCTGAAGGAGGTGAGATGAATTATTATTTCATTTATGGCCCTGATATGACCGATGTAGTGGCTTCTTATACTGATCTTACCGGTAAACCGCATCAATTGCCACCTTTATGGGCTTTGGGTTACCATCAGTGTAAATGGAGTTATTATCCGGAATCAAATGTAAAGGCCATTACTAAAAAGTTCAGAGATTTAAAGATTCCATGTGATGCCATTTATTTGGATATTGATTATATGGATGGCTTTAGGTGTTTTACATGGAACAAAGAGTATTTCCCCGATCCGAAAAGGATGGTTAAAGAATTGGAAGCTGATGGCTTTAAAACCATTGCTATTATAGATCCGGGGATCAAGATCGATATGGATTACAATATTTTCAGGGAAGCCCTTGAAAAGGATTACTTCTGTAAAAGAGCAGATGGACCGTATATGAAGGGTAAAGTTTGGCCCGGAGAATGTTTCTTTCCAGATTTTACCGATCCGGAAGTTCGCGAATGGTGGTCAGGTTTGTATAAAGAACTGATTGAGGATATCGGAGTAAGGGGTGTCTGGAATGATATGAACGAACCTGCAGTTATGGATGTTCCTGGAAAAACCTTTCCGGATGATGTCAGACATAATTATGAAGGGAACAGGTGTAGTCACAGAAAAGCGCATAATGTATATGGAATGCAAATGGCGAGAGCAACTTATCAGGGATTAAAAAAGTTCTCTTATCCAAAAAGACCTTTTGTGATTACCAGAGCGGCCTATTCTGGAACGCAAAGGTATACTTCAACCTGGACCGGGGATAATGTTGCCACCTGGGATCATTTGAATATAGCGAATATACAATCGCAGCGATTAAGTATGTCTGGTTTCTCTTTTGTAGGATCAGATATAGGTGGTTTTGCTGAACAGCCTAACGGAGAGCTCTATGCGCGTTGGATACAGCTAGGGATGTTTCATCCTTTCTTTAGAACACATTCATCCGGAGATCATGGAGATCAGGAGCCATGGGCTTTTGGTAGTAATATTACTGACATTGTCAGAAAATTTATAGAGATCAGATACCAATTGCTGCCTTACTTGTATACAGCTTTCTGGAGGTATGCGGAGGAAGGGATACCCATCTTGAAATCATTGGTATTGTTTGATCAAAAAGATCCGCATACGCATTACAGAAATGATGAATTTGTTTTTGGAGAAAAGATCCTTGCCTGTCCTATTGCAGAACCTAATGCCAAAGGAAGAAGGATGTTTATTCCAAATGGTGAGTGGTATAATTTCTGGGATGATACTTTGATCGAAGGAGGTGAGGAAGTATGGGTAGATGCTGACCTTGATTCTATGCCGATTTTTGTTAAAGCTGGAGCCATCATTCCCAAATACCCAATTCAGCAGTATGTTGGTGAAAAGGAGATTAAAGAACTAGAACTAGATATCTATTTTAAAAACGGCAAGGAAACTTCTCAGGTTTATGAGGATGCCCACGACGGTTATGATTATAAGAAGGGAAGATTTAGCTTGCGCGATTTTAAATTGATTGGAAAGAAGAAATCACTGACCATTCAACAATTTAAATCTGGTAAATACATAACTCCTTATGAGAATTTCAAGATTCATATAAAAGCATTACCGTTTAAAATTGCTAAAATTGAAATCGATAATGAAGTACTTGATCTTAAAAAATTAAAGATCAACGGAGATAATTCTTTTGTAATAGGGAAAGAGTTTAATAGACTGTATATAACCGGGAAATAGGATTATTTTGTGTTGATCCTTGAAGGTTTGACTTAAATGAGCCCCTTACTTAAGTAAGGGGCTCACTAATGTCTGAAAGTATCAAAAGTAAACCACTTTTCTTTTAAATACTTTAATTCAGTAACTTTTTGATTTTCTCGATTTACTCTTCTTCAACTTTATCTTTCTTTTCGATCATCGCATTTGCTACCAAGAACAAACCACCGAATAAAAAGATCATAGAGGGATAGGCTACTTCTTCATCTAATATGGTGTAACTCTCAAGAAGTGAGGCAATCAATATGCCGATACCGATTCCTACTGCCAACATCCCAAATTTCAAAGTGAGGTTGGATTTGTAATTCTTTTTAGTGGCGAACAATGAGGCGTCTGCTCCTTTTTCGATTAAAGATAAACGTTCTTTGTTTCTCGTGTTTAAATACACATAGACCATTCCAAAAATTGATGAAAATACTATTAAGGGGATTAAAACTTCTTCCATGATATAAATTATTTAGTTAAACTTTTTACTTTCCATATAAGACTACAACTTTAAAATACAGGTTACATATTTTTTCAAAATAAATTTTTTGACCTAACTTGTAACCTTAAGTTCCAATAGAATGTCTTATAGTATAGATGGATAAAAATTCAGATGGATAAGAATTCAGATCAAATATATATTGACAAGGTCCTGCAAGGAGATACGAATGCTTTTGCTTATTTAATTAATAGGTATAAGGACATGGTCTATACAATCGCTATAAAAATAGTTAAGAGTCACGAGGATGCGGAAGAAGTTGCTCAGGATAGTTTTTTAAAAGCCTATGAAAAACTGGATAGCTTTAAAGGAAACTCAAAGTTCTCAACCTGGCTATATACCATAGTATATAGAAACTCTATAACAAAAATCAGGAAGAAAAAAGTAGCGACTTCGGATATTGATGAGTATGTGATGGATAACTATAGTGAAGGACATGAATTCCCGCAACTTGAAGCGATCAAGAACGGAGAGCAACAGAAATATGTAAGAGAGGCTATTGACAGGTTACCGGAAAAGGACGCACTTTTGATCACCTTGTTTTATATGAACGAAAGTTCGGTTGAAGAAATAGAACAGATTACAAACTTGACACAGAGTAATATCAAAGTCAAATTGTTTAGGGCTCGGAAAAAATTGAATACAGAATTATCATTCTTATTGAAGGAAGAAGTAAAAACAATATTATGAAGGAAGACAAGAAAATAGATAAACTCATTCGAGAGAGTTTGAAGATGGAGCAGCCGTCTATTGATTTTACAAATAAGATTATGAATCAGATCGAGGCAGTAGATGCGAAGCAAGAAAAGGCCTTGGGTTCTTTGTTGAAAAAGAATACACTGGAAAGCCCTTCTTTAAATTTTACGGCACGGGTTATGGCTGAGGTTGAAAAAGCATCAATTAAGGTGGCAGATACGCCAATTATAAGCAAAAAAGCCTGGGTCTTTATCAGCATATTTGTAGGCTCAATATTTGTAGTTACCTTGTTGACGGGAGAAAAAGATACAGCTTCATCAAATGTCTTACATGGAACAATGGAGAAATTTGATCAAATACTTACGAACTCGTTGACATTTGACCTACCGGCTATCTTAACTTCACCCTTGTTCGGTTTGAGTATTTTTGCTTTAAGCTCACTGTTATTCCTCGATTATTTTATGAAAAACAGAAAACTTTCAGTAAATATCTAGACGATTTTAACGATTTATAATACCCTCTTCTAACTGGTTTGTAACGGATCATTTTAAGAGGGTATTTTTTTTGAAATATTTCTTTAAAAACATTTGCGATAAATTTAAAATCATTTATATTTGCACACCTTAAAAAGGAAATAAGATTCCTCCTTAGCTCAGTTGGTTAGAGCATCTGACTGTTAATCAGAGGGTCCTTGGTTCGAGCCCAAGAGGAGGAGCAAAAAAGAGCAGCTGAAAGGCTGCTTTTTTTGTGCCTTACTATTTTCTAAGCAATTCATTCGATAGGAGTAAATTTTACAATTCCACCATTGTCATTCGAAACGAAGAACACGCCACTTTCTCCTTCACAAATAGATCTTACCCTGTAACCCAAAGATATTTTTTCAACTTGCTGGTAGACTCCGTTTTCAGATTTCAATCTGAAAATAGATTTCGATTTGAGTCCGGCAACCAGGATGTTTTTAAACCAACTGTTATGATTTCTGTCCTTTAAAAAGATCAGATGCGACGTCGCGATTGAAGGGTCCCAGTAAAATACGGGTTTTTCATAGCCTTCGTGGGTCCGCCCACTGATATCCGAACCATCGTAATTGATACCGTATGAAACCAACGGCCATCCGTAGTTCAATCCTTTTTCGATCACGTTTACCTCATCACCGCCTTTTGGGCCATGCTCGGTTGAAATCACTGACAAACTATACTCATCAAATATTAATCCCTGGGGGTTTCTATGACCATAGGAGTAAATGGTCTTTCTTGAATTTCCCGAATTGTAAAACGGATTGTCAGCGGGAATGGATCCATCATAATTCAGCCTGTGAATTTTACCCCAGTCATTGGTCAGATCCTGGGCATTCTGACGAGGGGAATTCGCTCCGCCGACAGAAGGGCTCCCTTCTCCTATAGACAGAAACAAATACTCATTTGAAAAGCTAATTCTCGATCCGAAGTGGCCATTCCTCTGGCTGGGTGTGCCGGTTTTAAAAATATTCTCTTCCGAACTGATCTGATCATTTTCATATTTGAATCGGTCAAGCGCCAAGTAACTGAAATTTGAGCCTGATATTTTTTCACTATAAGTGACGTAGACATATTTATTGAGTTCATAATTCGGATCCAACTTTAAATCCAGCAAGCCTCCCTGCCCGCTGGAATTGACCACATCTTCATAGTGGCTCGATATCACTGTTAACTGATTGTCTTTGAACGAATAAATCTTTCCCGACTTGGTGGTAAAAATCAAATGATCGTTGTTTATTACATCCAGGCCCCAAATGATTTCATTGTCCAGATTGACAATTGAAGACTTATTGTATTCAAAAGGCAAGCTGGTATCCACGAAATCCAAGCTTAGGACTGTTTCTTTTTCTATTTCAAGTGTTAAAGTCGGCGTATAATATTCATTTTCACTATTGCTCCAACTCACAAACGCATATCCTGAGGCAGTGATTGCTCGCAATTCGTAAACCAATACTCCATTCTCAGATGAAACGATTTCTTTTTCGTAAGACCCGCCTTCTGAGACTCTAATTTCAAGTAAATCATCAACGTCAAAATTTACGGTTATAGATTTATTTTGATTCAGGATTATCTCTGCTGGATTTGCTGTTCCGGTTAGATCTCCACTCCAGTTTATAAACTTGTAATTCTCCTCTGGTACAGCTGTTAATCGTATGGTTTTATCATCCAGTTTCTCTTGAGAAACAGATCCATTCCCGATGGTGTTGATTGTCAAAGTGAAATCAACGGTGTCCTCAGTGCAAGCTATCATCATCATTGAGAGAAGCGAAAAGAGCAGACCCTTTTTTAGTAAAGCCATAAAATCAAATTTTTACTAATTTAAGAATATTTGTCATTATTCTATAACAGGAAAAGTAAAATATAGACAGAGTTAAGGAAACGATAACAGTTCATGAGATGATTTTTGCGAGCTTAATATCTGTTTATTTTGAATGTTGTTTAGGACTGATAATCAGAGGGTCCTTGGTTCGTCCCGAAAGCTTTCTGGAAAGAGGAGGAGCAAAAAAGAGCAGCTGAAAGGCTGCTTTTTTTGTGCCCAATAATTGGGATTCATAGGTAATCTCTCCCTGAGACACTATAACCTAAATTCTCATATCGAATTAACGATCCTATTAATTTACCCAAGAATGTTCGTCAAAGAATTTCTCGAATATTAACAGCTTTATTGTCAATTTCAATGTGAGCTTTTCTGTAATGTATTAAATTATCAAAAGATTATTGTATTTTTAACAGATAACCATCTAGTGTATGGGCTAATACAGTGCCAAAGTCTATATAATTAATTTGAACCAAACCCAATATGAAGAGAATAAAATCACTTATGCAGCTTGCAATGATCCTAATTTTGCAAGTTGTGTTATTATGGTCATGTCAAAACAATAAAAATGCACCTCCTTTTCCTGTTGATGAAAATGAGTACCTACAACCGGAAACAAAAGATTTTACTTTTTCTGAACCGGACACCTTAACCTGGATCATTCAGGACCCGTCGAAAATCAAACCCTTACCAACCACTAAATTTGATTGGGATAAGCTTCCAAGTAAGGCCTTCGATATTGGCGTTTCCGAAAAATTTATAGGACCTATGGTCAAAAAGGATTTGGTCTGGAGTGATTTGCCTAGTACTGATTTTGATTTAGCGTCTTTACCCACTCAAAACTTAAAGATTAAAACCACTGTATTGGGTGAGCCCACCATAGTTAAGGCAGAAAGACTTATTGCTTCGCCCAACTCTTCAAGGGGAGTGATGATAGGAGATTCTGATTTTGGCCTCCCGGGAATTCCTAATAATGCTCTAAAGGATAAAAACGGCATGCTGTGGTTTGGTACAAATAAAGGTATTGCCAAATATGATTCTGAAAATATATTTATATATGGTTTGGAGCAAGGATTGGATGCGTCTGGTGTAACTGACCTATTTCAAGATTCCAAGGGAAGGATATGGGTACATGGTGAAGGAGAAGCTATTTTTATGATCGATTTTGACTCCAAACTTATACATGAAATGAACAGTTCGTTTAATCAAACGAACAGGCATCAAATGATTGAGGCGAATGATGGTACTTTTTGGTATTCTCTCATTAATGGAGGGTATATTATTTTAGATTTTGAAGCAAAAACAATTAAACGCTTTGGTGCTAAACAGGGTTTATTAGGAGATTTTAATATTACTCCTTTTCAAGACAAAGACGGGTTGATATGGCTCTCATCGGGTGGTGGAGTAAATATAATAGATTTGAAGGCTGGTAAAAATACCCAATTGACCAAGAAAGATGGTCTTTTAGATGATTTTGTGGCTTCATTTTTTCAAAATGATTCAGGGGAGATTTGGATTTCTTCAGGAGTTGGAGTGAATATATTAAATAGTGATAAGTCTGAAGTTTCCTATTTAACAAAAGATAATGGATTTAGAGATTTGCGGGCTTCTTCCTATGTTTCTATAGATAGTCATGGTACTTATTGGTTAGGTACGCCTGATGGTTTACTTTTTTCTTATGATGAAGAAGCAGGATTGATCAATAGGTTTAAACTGGTTCACACCCAATCTAATTGGGTATATGATCTGATTGAAGATGCCCAAGGTGATATTTGGGCCTCAATTGCTCAGGGAGGCTTATATAAAATCAACGTCAATGGAGGACGGCCAGGTAATTTTCAAGCCGACAGCGGCTTAGGTGATGATAGCTATTGGGCTACTTTGTTAGCATCTGATGGCAAAGTATGGATAGGAACGCGTGGAGGTATTGACGTGTATGATCCTGAGAACAAAACTTTAAAGCACATTGGTACAAAACAAGGTTTGATTCATGAAACCAATTCGAACCTTTTTGAAGATAAAAAGGGTCGGATATGGTCAAGTGGAAGTAACGTTGGACTCAGTATTATTGATCTAAACAACGGAACGATTAAAAAATTAAGCTCAAAAGAAGGTTTGCCTTTCGATCGAATTACAAATATGGTAGAGGGTGACAACGGTCAAGTTTGGATGGGAAGCTGGAGTGGAGGAATTTTGAATATTGATATAGATGAATCTACTTACAAAAGTTTAGTCATGAGAGATTCTATTGAAAACGCGACACCGATAATGAGACTCGTTTATGGCAATGAGGGGACTTTATGGTTGGCTAGTCAAGAAAATGGTTTAAGTCTGATTGATACTAAAACAGCTACGCGACGCAAATTAAATAACTCTAATGGTTTGGTTTCTGATAATGTGAGTTCTATCGCGAAAGACCAAAATGATCATATCTGGACATTCACTGATAATGGTGTACAATTGATTGATCCGTTTAATCATAAACTGACAACTTTTACACGCGAAGAGGGCTTAGCGGCTAATGTTGGATATGAAGTGAGTAGCCATCAAAATAAGACATTTTTAGGTACCCAAAATGGGTTGACCATCATAGAACCTAGTAAGGGAGTCAAGGAAGGCGAAGTTCATTGGAATGTCAAAACCATAGGAAAAGAGCAAGGTTTGACATATGTTGATTTTGCCCAAAACAGTTTCAGTTTTGATCAAGATGGACGTTTATGGGGTGGTGCAGGGCTTACAGCAAGTGAAAGCCTTGTTATCATGGATGAAATTAGGGAAGATACCACTGCTTATCCAGTATATATTGCGGCTGTCAATATCTTTGACAAGTCACAAGTATTTGATGATCGTGAGAGAATAAAGGAAAAGACTTCAACTATAGATACCTTATGGGCACGTAGTAAAAATTCTTTCTATATCATAAATAATACTGCCAAAGATTCAATGTACCTCAGCCACCAAAATATTGAATGGGAATCTGTTCAAGGTCCTTATAATATGCCAATTGGCTTAACTCTAGATTATACTAAAAACTACTTAAGTTTTAATTTTAATGGTGCGCAATTCAATAGCCCTGATAAAGTTGTTTATAGGTATATTCTAGAAGGTATCGATAAAGCCTGGAGTCCGATTACGAATAAATCAACGAGTGAAAATTATAGAGATCTTCCTCCCGGAGATTATAATTTTAAAGTGGCTTCAAAAGGTTTTAACGGGGTCTGGAGCAAACCGGCTGAGCTGAGTTTTACCATTCTACCGCCTTGGTGGCAAACCTGGTGGGCCTATGCCATTTTTGCGGCCTTGTTTTTGGGGCTAGGTTTGGTGATATTACATTATCGTTCTCGTTGGCTAAAAAAGGAAAATAAAATTCTTGAAGATAAGGTTAATGAGCGTACTTCAGAGCTAAAGAAAACCATTAGCGAATTAGAAAACACCCAATCCCAATTGATCCAGTCTGAAAAAATGGCCAGTTTGGGAGAACTCACTGCTGGTATTGCGCATGAGATTCAAAATCCGATGAATTTTATCAATAATTTCTCAGAAGTGACCATGGAGCTAGTGGGAGAAATGTGTGAAGAACTTGACAAAGGAGATATCCCTGAAGCAAAAGAGATTTCAAGCGACATAGTTCAAAATCTGGAAAAAATAACGCATCATGGAAAAAGAGCAAGCAGCATCGTAAGGGGAATGCTTGAACACTCAAGAAATAACTCAGGTCAAAAAGAATTTATCGATATCAATGTCTTGGCTGATGAGTATCTGCGTTTGGCCTATCATGGCTTAAGAGCTAAAGACAAGTCGTTTAACGCTGATTTTAAAACAGATTTAGATGAGACCTTACCAAAAGTAGAGATCATACCACAGGATTTAGGCAGGGTTGTTTTAAACATCATCAATAATGCATTTTTTGCAGTCACCTCTATTCCTGAAGATGAAAGAACTGAAGGGTATCAGCCTTTGGTCACAGTAAGTACCAAAAACATGGGTGACCAGGTTTTGATATCCATTAAAGACAACGGACCTGGAATCCCACCAGAGCTTAAAGACAAGATCTTTCAGCCATTCTTTACTACAAAACCAACAGGAAAAGGAACAGGACTAGGCTTGTCTTTAGCCTATGATATTGTGACTACCGGACATGGTGGAGCCATCGAATTAAACACAGAACCGGGAGAAGGAACAGAATTTGTCATTTATCTTCCAATGGCAACTAAATAATTTAAATAGTATCAGGAAGTAGCTAAGTTAATTCAGCAATATGCTGAAGTGATTTTTGAAATAATTTAAGGATAACTAACTAAAACAATAGTAGAAGAACATGAGAATATTAGTAGTTGACGATGAGAAGGATGTAGAGTTGCTTTTTCGTCAAAAATTTAGAAAAGAAATAAAAAATAAAAGTTTAGAACTCGTATTTGCCTTTTCTGGTCAGGAGGCTTTAGAGATGCTTGAAAAAAGTAATCCGCCTAAAGTGATCTATATATTTTCGGATATTAACATGCCGGGAATGACCGGCTTGGAACTTCTTGAAAAGGTAAAAGAAAAATTTCCCAATATCAAAATAAGTATGATCTCTGCCTATGGAGATAAGGATAATTATGAAAAAGCGATAGGCTCTGGGGCCAAAGAGTTTTTTACAAAGCCCATAGATTTTGATTCCCTAAAGCAAGAAATCAAAGGATTAATGAATTAATAAATATCGAAGACATTCCCTTCTGATTGACAAGGGTATATTAGTTTGAAACGATCATTTTATTGCTAATGGTTAAAAGTTTATGAAACTATCAAAGAAAGCAGAAAAAGAACTTCTACAGGTGTATGATGCCTGGTGGCATAGTTATTTGAATGCTGACATTAAGACCTACAATGCCTATTTAGATGATGATTTCCGTTTTGTTGGATCAACTGACGGAGAAGAATTTTTGAATAGAAAAGATACCACTGCATTTTTTGAGGCTACGGCCGATCAATTGGCAGGGAAGGCAAAATTGGACAATGTTGTCAGAACTATTGAACCCTTGGAAGGGATGGTGCTGATTACCGATCTGGCAGATGCCTATATCCTTGATGGAACAAATTGGGTATACTATGCCCGGTTCAGATTTACCTCATTAATGCGAAACACCTTGAATGGCTGGCGATTTTTTTACCAGCATTTTTCTACCCCTGATCTAAAAGCTGAGGAAGGAGAAACATTGGGTTTGGATAAAATCACCAATGAAAATCTTGAATTGAGAAATGCCATAAAGCGAAGAACTGCAGAACTGGAATTAAAAAACAGAGACTTAGAAGTTGAAGCATCTCTTGAACGGATAAGAGCCCAAGTCACTTCCATGAGTCAGTCTTCAGATCTATTGGATATTGTTGTAACCATGCGCACTGAGTTTGTTAAACTTGGTCATGAAGCACATTATTTCTGGCACATGAGATGGCTACCGGAAAAATATGAAAAAGCCATGACCTCTGGAGATGGTACTCGTATTGGATTTGTGATGCAATTGCCCAGACATATACATGGTGATATCCCTTTGTTAGCCAACTGGGAAAAAAGCAATGATGCAACCGTAGTTTATACGATGAATGTAGAAGAGGCAATCGCCTATGTAGATAAAATGGTGAACTTGGGTGATTTTCAAAGTATAGATCCTCAAGCACCAACTCACGATGATATCAGACATATTGACGGATTGACCTTTATCATGGCACGAACCACGCATGGAGAAATTGGCTATAGTTTACCTGGTGTGGTAAAAAATCCACCTAAAGAGGATCTTGATATCCTGATGCGTTTTGCGGGTGCATTCGATCTTGCCCACAAACGATTTGAAGACCTTAGAAAAAGTGAAGAGCAGGCTAGAGAAGTTCAAATTGAGTTAGGTCTGGAAAAGGTCAGGTCCAGAGCTATGGCGATGCAAAATTCATCAGAACTATCCGATTTGGTAGATACTGTGTTTACGGAATTGGCAATACTTGACTTTGCTCTACAGGCATGTATCATTAACTTAATTGATATAGATAACTTGTGCAACACAGTTTGGATGAAGAGCCCTGATGTTGGTAATATTCCGGATTCATATCTTATGAAATTTGAAGATTATCCGTTTCACGATGCAATGAAAGAGGGATATTTAAAAAGAGAATCCAAATTCATTTATACGATTCAGGGAACCGAAAAAAAGAAATACGACAAATATTTATTTACAGAAACAGAATTCAGAAAAATCTCAAAAGATGCACAGGATAGTTTTAAATCACTGGAAAAATATGTCTGCTCTTTCACCTTCAGTAATTTTGGAGGTTTGCAAACTATTGGACAGGAACCATTATCGGATGAAAATCTAGACATACTCACCCGGTTCGGAAAAGTATTCGATCTCACTTATACGCGCTTTAATGATTTAAAACTGGCTGAGGCTCAAGCCAGAGAATCTGGTATAGAACTCGCCTTGGAAAGGGTAAGAGCGAGGACCATGGCGATGCAGGAGAGTCATGAGCTCGGAGATGTTGCTACGGTGTTGTTCAAAGAATTGAATACGCTGGTTGAAAATTTATGGACCTGTGGCTTTGTTTTATGTGAAAAGGATCGAAATGAAGATGAATGGTGGTTAAGCACTGAAGAAGGATTTATTCCTCCTTTGTTTTTGCCCAATGTCGGAGATGATACCCACCATAATATATATGAGGCATGGAAAAATGGAGCAACCTATCATACAGAAAAGCTAGAAGGTGATGCCTTACATGAACATTATGACTGGTTGATGACGATTCCAGCCGCTAAAGAGGTTTTTGATGATATGAAGGCATCAGGCATTGACCGCCCATCATGGCAAAAATTACATTGCGCCTACTTTTCTTACGGTTATCTGGTAATGATCACCGAAGTCCCCTGTCCTGAAGAAGAAATCTTTAAACGTTTTGCAAAAGTTTTTGATCAAACCTATACCCGTTTTCTTGACCTTCAAAAAGCAGAAAAACAGGCAAGAGAGACGGAGATAGAATTGGCATTAGAAAGAGTTCGCGCCAGAACCATGGCGATGCAACAGAGTGAGGAATTGGCTGAAGTAGCTACCGTTTTATTCCAGCAGGTTGGAGAATTGGGTATACCCCAATGGACCTGTGGTTTTAATATATGGGAAACAGGGGATACACATTTTACTTTTTACCCAGGTGGGCCCGATGGAGAAATTCTGGCATCTTGCAAGGTGCCACTTACAGAGCATCCGATTTTTAGACAATTCGATGAATCTAAAAAAAGAGGAGATGAACTTTTAGTCTATGAAAAAGAAGGAGAAATTCAGGCTGACCATTACCGGTATATGCATTCACTTCCGGGTATTGGAGATATGCTGCAAGGTATGCTGGATAGTGGTTTAGAGTTTCCTACTTATCAAATTGATCATGTGGCCAACTTTTTATATGGTAATATTATATTTATTACATACGAGCCTTTCCCCGAAATGCATGATGTTTTTAAACGATTTGCCAAAGTTTTTGAACAAACCTATACACGTTTTCTTGATCTGCAAAAAGCAGAAGCACAGGCCAGAGAAGGCGAAATTGAAATCGCATTAGAGCGAGTTAGATCTCGATCTATGGGTATGCAAAAAAGCGAGGAGCTAAAAGAGGTAATACAGGTTATTTTTAATCAATTAGGCTTGCTACACATCAATGCAGAACACGCCGGAATTGTTGTTGATTATAAAGCCAGGGAAGATTGGCATTTTTGGGTTGCTGAAACACAGGATATCCCATCGCAGATCACCGTTCCTTATCTTGACTCGGTATGGGATCGGCAATTTACTGAAGCCAAAAAAGAAGGAAAAGACTTTTTCACTACTCAGTTAAACTTCGAAGAAAAAAATAAGTTTTACGAGAAAATGCTTCCATATATCCCTGGACTGACCAAAAAAGCCCGCGACTTCTATCTTATGTGCCCAGGTTTGTCAATTTCTACGGTAATACAGGAAGATATTGGTTTATATATTGAAAATTTTGATGTAACGCCCTATTCAAAAGAGGAGAACATTGTGTTGCGCCGTTTTGGTATGGTCTTTCAGCAAACCTATACTCGCTTCCTCGACCTGCAAAAGGCAGAGGCTCAGGCCTACGAGGCACAGATTGAAGCTGCGTTGGAAAGAGTGCGAGCAAGAAGTATGGCCATGCACAATAGCTCTGAAATGCTTGAAGTGGCGGATGTATTGTTTCAACAGCTACGTAGTTTAGGGGGTAGTTTATGGGGCTGTGGAGTTGTGATTTGCCAAAAAGAAGTTGATGACGATGAAGTTTGGTTTGCCAATGAAAAAGGGGTGCTTCCACCCATAACTATGCCTCATACTGAAGACAGTACCCATCATAAGATGTACAAAGGTTGGTTAAATAAGCTCGAACTCTATTCAGAATTCAAAGAAGGGAAGGAATTAGAAGCACACTACGATTATATGCTATCTGTACCTAATGTGAAACCCCTCTTCGAAAACATTCTTGCTTCAGGTCTTTCATTTCCAACCTGGCAGAAATGGCATGCTGCCTATTTTAAGTTTGGTTACCTGCTCATCATTACGCTGGAGCCTTATAAAGATGAAAAAATATTTGCAAGGTTTGCCAAAGTATTTGATCAAGCCTACACCCGTTTTCTCGACCTTCAAAAAGCTGAAGCGCAGGCCAGAGAAGCACAAATAGAAACGGCTTTAGAAAAAGTGAGAAGCCGAACCATGGCGATGCAAAAAGGGGAAGAAGTCAAAGATGTTGTAGTTCTTTTGTATAAAGAGCTTATCAAACTTGGTGTTACTAACTTTGCATCTTGTGGTTATGTAGAAATCAATGAGAAAACCAAATTACAATCCACATGGGTCACGAATCCTGGAGGAGATTCTTTAGGATTATTTTATCTTCCTTTAACTGGAGATGTCCATTTTGATGAACGTTACCGAGCATGGAAAAAACAACAAACGGTGTTTCATCAAACAGTTGCTGGTAAAGAGCGAAAAAAACATCTTGCATATGCCATTACCACATTTAATTCAAAGGAGGCTGAAGAAATGGTGTTGAATCAGTTCCCTGATCCAACCGTATTTTATTGCTTTAATTTTTCTCATGGTTACTTGCATGTAGTTGCAGGTTCCTACTTAACAGAAGAAGAGGAGGCTTTATTAGCTCGGTTTACCAGGGTGTTTGAACAAACCTATGCACGTTTTTTAGACCTGCAAAAAGCGGAAGCCCAAGCAAGGGAAGCCCAAATCGAAACTGCATTAGAGCGAGTGCGTTCTAGAACTATGGCAATGCATAATTCTAGCGAACTTGCAGAGACGGCAGCCGTTTTATTCCAACAATTAAAAGAATTAGGGATAG
>CBDULU010000009.1:0-17805 GCA_965368155.1 uncultured Flavobacteriaceae bacterium | reverse complement strand
GTATAGATCAAAATATAGGGCAAACTACAGTATCAAAATGGCAAGGCAACAAGAAATCGGCTGTTTCGATCACTTATGATGACGGAATCATCACTCAATTTACCGTGGCCAGACCAATCATGAACAAATTAAATCTTCCGGCTACCTTTTTTATCCTGACCGGAAAGATTAACGGATCTGAAGAAGGTAAATTTTTGGGAAGGTCCAAAGATGAGATTATCGCCGAAACGGCATTGACCAAAACAAATGCTGACAACTTCTTTGAACGTGCTTCACTGATAGCCTTTACAGGAACAAGTGAAGCAGTGTTGGCGCATTCTAATGCCGGATCGCTTTTCGAATCCGGAAAAGTGGAAGAAGCATATCAAATCATGGATGATGTTTTTTATAGCTTACGAAACGGGACTTTAAAAAACACCAAAGATGTAGTGTATCACGATAACCCCCAAGACACTACTTCATGGGATGATCTAAGGAAATACGCCGCTGAAGGGCATGAAATAGCAAGTCACAGTATCACACATCCACGAATGGCCGTGTTGGATGAGGTCAACCTGCTATATGAACTTGAACAAAGTAAAGCTGATATTTATAAGAACCTGGGTGAAAAGTATACATTTTCGGTGGAGTGTCCATATGGAACAGAAAATGAAAGAGTTATGGAATACGCCAGGGAGGTTTATCCAGCACTCCGTAATCGCATGCCTGAAACCTATCTGGATGAATTTAACAGATCCAGCGATCAGGATCCGGAAGCATCTGAAAATGAATATATCCAATGGCAAAGAGGCCCCTTGACCAATTCGAGTATGGATCTTATGAAATCTTGGATAGACAAATGCATAGCCAACGATAATATTTGGCTGGTACTTGTTTTCCACGGGGTGGATAATTTTGGATGGGAAGCGAAGACAGCTAAAGAATTGGAAACATACTTCACTTATATAAAAGAAAAAGAAAATGATCTCTGGGTAGCCACATTTGCAGATGTGACCAAATATATCAGGGAAAGAAAGAATATTGAAATAAGCAGTAAAATGGAAAATGAGCAAATTGTATTGACTGTTTTATCTGATCTTGATCCTAAAATTTACAATGTACCTCTGACCTTGAAAACTTACATTCCCGGAAACTGGAAAAGTGTTCAAGTGATGCATGGTGAGAAGGAAATTGCTATAGGCCTTGAAATCAGTCAAGACGATCTTGGGTATTATATAATCTATAACTCATCTCTTCTACGGGGCAAGATTATCATTTCAGCAACTAGTTAAAGAGCTATAATATCTAGAGGAAGTCAGTGTTTTAAATGAAATTTTTTGATACCAAATTTCATTGAATAAGTTTATCTTAGCCTCAATATTAACAAATCCAAATTTTAAATAAAAAATTGAAACATGAAAGCACCAAAAATTTACGCTATTGCACTGATAGTAATTGCTTCACTTACGTTTAACACCTATGCCCAGGATAAAAGGCCATCAAGAGAAAAATGGGATCAGGTAAGCATGCAAGGAACCGTAACAGATATCAATGCAGAAACCAGAGATATCACCCTTATGGGAACTGATGGAGGATTGATGACCATAACCGCAGGAGAAGACGTAGAACGTTTTGATGAAATTTCCATAGATGATGTGATAAAATTTGATTATTACACCTATATCAAGGCAGAGTTTAGAGACCCAACTCCTGAAGAAGTAGCGGAACCGGTTCAAATGGTAGCTGAAGCAGGCAAGGCTCCTGAAGGAGTTGATCCGGCAGCAGTTGTAGGAGCTGTAGTAAAAGCTGTAGTTACTATAGAGGCACTTAACCGACCATTTATGATTGCAACTGTTAGCGGGCCAAATGGAAATTATGTGAGTATACCTATGGAAGATGAAGAGTTAATGAAAGAGCTTCATATTGGTGAAGTTTTGATCCTTACCTATGCTGAAGCTGTTGCAATTGCCCTTGAAAAGGTAGGAGCTGAAGAAGTAGAAGAATAGTTGATCTTTAAATTATTTTAAAATTCCCTTTGTTGGGAGCTGTAATTTGATTTAATATCTATTTTAATAAAGTTTAGAGATTCCATGGACATATTGTTCATGGAATCTCTTTTTTTACTTCCTACCATACATTTTATAGACTTCAGAGCCTGCACTTAAAAAAGCCCCGGAACCGTAAACTTCAGTTCGATCTGGCCAGGCTTTGCCCGGAGCAGCTCCAATGGGTTGTACGTAGCCCAACATACCTTCTTTTGTAACATGACCGACCATCGCATTCCATCCCTTTTTTATGGAAGGCTCATAGGTATTACGATCCAGTATTCCATGATTGATGCCCCATGCCAAGCCGTAGATAAAAAATGAAGACCCACTGGTTTCGGGCGTTGGATAAAACTCCTGACCCAGTAAACTCATGGTCCAGTGACCCTCAGGTGTTTGAAGTGAAAGTAATTTAATCGCCATTTTTTTATACAAAGCCAGGAAATACTGATACTCATCGCTTTGGGGATCCAGCTCATTCATAATATTCGTCAATCCGGCAAAGACCCAGCCGTTACCACGCGACCAAAATATTTTTGTGCCATGGTCCAGCTTCCCAATGAAGTTTTCATCACGGTAGTATAAATGCACTTCTTTATCAAACAAAAAATCAGTGGTAGCTTTGTATTCATCCATCATAAAATCGAGGTATTTTTTCTCACCGGTAATTTTATACAATTTTGCCCATACAGGTGGTGACATAAATAAGGCATCACACCAGTTCCATCGATCCTGATGGTATGGTGTATCCCAGTGTAAAGAAGTTTCGGCAGGATGGTACATGATGAAATTGAATTGCTCTTTGGTTGGTCCGATTATTTTTTCATCTTTATACTTCCTGTAAAGCTCGAGGTACATTTGACCTACTGTATGGTCATCTGCATGGTATTTTCGATCGTGTAATTTCCACTCATGTTCAGATCCAATACTTTTTAGCCATTCATAATACTTTTCATTTTTAGCCATAGCAGCCCATTTTACCATACCGACATATAAAGCACCGTTGGTCCAGTCGAGCATATGATGTGGTTCCTGATAATTGCTATAGGTATCCCGGATGTGCTCTATTTGCCAGTCTGCTACTTTTTTCATGACGGTTTTTACCTCTATCGGATTTATGTCCTGACCATGTAAAAGACTTACTAAGAACAGACTCACTAAAATGCTAGCAATTTTAAGTATTTTCATTTTTTGATAAAAGGATTGGTAATTCAAAATTTTAAGTGTTCAAATATTATTAAGAACCCCTAATTTAACATTTTGGCTATAAATTACTGCCAATATTTATAACAAATTCATTTTCCAAATTTCCATTTTAGTGCTATCTTAACCTCATCCAAACCGAACCTATGAGACCTTATATTTTAGCTGAAACAAATTGGAAGCATTTGAAAGATGAAAAGATTGAACTTGCCGTTTTGCCCTGGGGGGCAACGGAGGCACATAATTATCATTTACCTTATGCCACAGATAATATTGAATCTGATTGCCTTGCTGCAGAATCGGCAAGACTGGCCTGGGAAAAAGGGGCAAAGCTTATTGTTTTGCCGACCATTCCTTTTGGCGTAAATACGGGGCAAAGTGATATTTACCTGGATATTAATTTGAATCCTTCGACTCAGTTGGCTATCCTCAGAGACATTATTACGGTACTAAACCGGCAAGGAATCCATAAATTATTGATATTTAACAGTCATGGTGGTAATGATTTTAAGACCATGCTCAGAGAACTTGGACTTGAATTTCCAAAGATGTTTTTGGCTACTTCGAATTGGTTTCAAGCCATGGAACGTAACAAATATTTTGAACTTGATGGTGACCATGCTGAAGAAATGGAAACCAGTTTGTTATTGCATTTGAAACCTGAATTGGTCTTGCCAAGATCAGCATGGGGCGAGGGAAAAGAAAAAAAGCATAAAATCTCTGAATTCTCTGAAAGCTGGCTATGGACCGAGAGGAAATGGTCAAAGGTGACGGAAGATACAGGTATTGGGGACCCTAAATTTGCAAGTAAAGAAAAAGGGGAAAGGTTCTTTACTGATGTTACCGAAAAAATTGCAAAAACCATGCTTGAACTTTGCCAGATGGATTCTTGAAAACATATTCAAATTTAGTGAAAATTGACAATAGCACATCCAGTAAAAAGAAGTTGAAGTATCCATACAGCAACAGGTTATTTTTCTATGTAATTTTTGTTCTATTGATCCAGAATCAGATGTTCTCGCAGGATCTTGAGCCGGGCTTCTTGTCTGCCATGCCAATAGGTGGAAATATAGGAATTGCCTCCTATGGCTATTCACAAGGGGAGATATTGCTGGATAAGGCACTTCCTATTGAAGATCTGAATGCGAAAATGAGTATCATCGCATTAGGTTATTTTAGAAGTTTTAAACTGTTCAATCGATTGGCGAAATTCGATGTAGTTGTTCCTTATGCAATAGGAGATTATTCAGGCCTGCTTGAAGGCGAAGGAGCAACAACCTACAGGAATGGTTTTGGAGATCCATTGGCCCGTATTTCTATGATTCTAATAGGTGCAGATCCATTAAAGCCACAAGAATTCTTTAAAGAAGAACAAAAAAAGTTCAAACTCGGAGTCGCCTTAAGAATGAAAATACCGATAGGACAATATGACCCCGAAAAGTTTATTAATCTGGGCGCTAACAGATGGGCAATGAGAGCGGCTTTAGCAGGCTCTTATACGATTAAAAACAAATTGGTTTTGGAAAGTCATATTTCAGGTTGGTTTTTTCAAGAAAACGATAATTTTTATGGAGGGAATAGTTTAAAACAAGAACCTTTATGGGGGCTACAATTTCATGCAACCTATATTTTTAAACCAGGTATTTGGCTGGCGGCTTCAATAGGAGGTGTTAGGGGAGGATTGACACAAATTAATGGAACAGGTCAATCTAAGCTTAATAATGACAGGTATGGATTGGCATTTGCTTACAGGTTGAATAATAAAAACTCATTAAAAGCAGCTTATACCAATGCATTATTTACCGCATCAGGAGCAGATTTCGACACCTATCTTCTTGCTTATCAATTCCTGTGGTTTGATAAAAAGTAGCGTTTAAAAAAAAATAATAATCGTCTAAAACCCAAATAAATGAAGCCAACATATCACTATTTATTTATTGTGATCTTCTTCATACAGTTCAATGCAGTAGCACAGAAAGTAGAAGAAAAAACAACAGTCATTCAAAATATTGAATCAAGAGATGTTACCAGTTTGAAGGGTCTGTGGCAAGCCATTGTTGATCCCTTGGAAAATGGATATTATAACCATAGATATTTACCAAAGGAGAAGGATGGTTATTTCGAGAATAAAAAACCGGAATCACCTACAGATCTTATTGAATATGATTTTGACAGTGATATTGAGTTGATGGTTCCTGGTGACTGGAATACTCAAATGGAAAAGCTATATTATTATGAAGGAACGGTTTGGTATAAAAAATCGTTTGATTTTTCACCTAAAGACAATCATACCACTTATGTATACTTTGAAGCAGTAAACTATGAGGCCATTGTTTATTTGAATGGTGAAAAGTTAGGTTCTCATATAGGAGGTTATACACCCTTTCAATTCGATGTTACCGGTAAATTGAAAGAGAAGGATAATTTTCTTGTTGTAAAAGTTGACAATAAAAGAAAACGAGAAGCTATTCCCACGGTAAACACAGATTGGTGGAATTATGGAGGTATTACGCGTTCTGTTCATCTGGTAACGGTGCCGAAAAGCCATATCAAAGATTATTCAGTTCAATTGGAAAAGAACAGTAAAACTCAAATTACCGGATGGGTTGACCTTGAGAACAGTAATGAAGGTGAGATCGTAAAAATTGACATTCCGGAACTAAACAAAAAAATAGAGGCGGAGGTTAAAAATGGTAGAGCCATGTTTTCTTTCAAAGCGAAACCTAAGCTTTGGTCACCTGAATCACCAACTTTATATACGGTAAATATTAGTTCACAGAATGACCAGGTCAAAGATCAAATTGGTTTTAGAACTATTGAAACCAGGGGTAGTAAGATCTTTTTAAACGGAGAAAACATATTCTTAAAGGGCATTTCCATACATGAGGAGGCTCCCTTTAAAACTGGTAGGGTGACTTCAAAAGAGGAATGTATTATTTTATTAAAGTGGGCCAAAGAACTGGGTTGCAATTTTATTCGGCTGGCACATTATCCGCACAGTGAAACCATGGTAAGGGAGGCTGAAAAGATGGGAATATTGATTTGGTCAGAAATTCCCGTGTACTGGACCGTACTTTTTGACAATAAGGATACCTATCAAAATGCAGAAAATCAATTGGTGGAAATGATCAATCGTGATAAGAACAGAGCTGCCATCATACTCTGGGGGATTGCTAATGAAACACCTGAAAGTGAGGCCAGAAATGAGTTTTTGAAAAATTTATCTCTGAAAGTGAGAGTATTGGACCAAACCAGATTAATCACCGCAGCTCTCGATACACAAAGTAGTGAGGAGGGAGGAAAAGTGATTGATGATCCTCTTGGAGCACATGTAGATGTGATTGGTATCAACCATTATTGCGGCTGGTATGTGGATGACATTGCATCTTGTGCAGGTTTAATATGGAAAAACAATTATGAAAAACCTATGATCATGAGTGAAATGGGAGGCGGTGCCCTTCAGGGTTTGCATGGTGAGAAGAATGAAAGATGGACGGAAGAATATCAGGAAGCTTTGTATGAATCCAATATTGAAATGATGCGGAATATTGATTTTATGGCCGGGTTATCCCCTTGGATTCTTATGGATTTCAGATCGGCACGAAGGCATTTACAGCGTATCCAAAAGGATTTTAATCGAAAAGGATTGATCTCAGAACAAGGTGTTCCTAAAAAGGCCTTTTATATTTTAAAGGATTATTATTTAAATGAAAATAATTAAAATTCAATTATTTAAATCTTTTAAATAGGTGTGAGAATTATATTCGACATTGATTTTTATCATATTTAAGTTCGTTTCTTGTAAATACCTTTACCCCTGAAATGTAACTTGGATTCCTTTGTTTTATCAGAAAGATAAATCATAAAGAAGCGTCTTGGGCGCAGGATTTAAGTGTTTTCTCAACCTAAAGGAGCCTTTTAAATTTCTTTGGAATGAAATTAATGATGAAAATTGGATTTGCACTACTTTTTATAAGTATGATTTCCTGCAGCAAAAAGCAGCAAAAACGCTGGTACAATCAAGCTCACAAGGAACAACCGGTCGAGAGCCATTGGAGTTATGAGGGAGAAACTTCACCTGAACACTGGGCTGAGCTGGAAAAGAATTCTGATTGTTCCGGACAAAGACAATCTCCTATCAATATCATTGATATTCATACCGTTAAAGACCAGGGCGAAGAAAGTACCATTGAATTGTTTTATTCTCCTAAAACCATTTTAAATAAGGTTCGCAACAACGGGCATTCTATTCAGTTTGATTTTGACAAGGGAGATTCAATCGCTTATAATAAAACGAATTTTAATTTGGTTCAAATTCATTTTCATGAACCATCAGAACATACCATCAATGGAATAAGATATCCTATTGAGATTCACTTGGTTCACCAAAGTCAGGAAAAAAACTATACGGTACTAAGTATTTTAGGAGTTGAAGGAGAACAAAGTCAGACCATGGAAGAGATGGAAAGCTTTCTTCCCTTAAAAAAAGGTGAGGAAAAAGAAATTGAAAAGGCCTTTGATTTGTCGAGATTGTTCCCTGAAAACAAGTCGTATTATGCATATGGAGGTTCATTGACCACTCCGCCTTGTTCAGAAAATGTACAATGGGTCATATTTAAGGAACCTATTGTAGTATCATTAGAGGAGGTATTAAAATTAAAGGATAATATGCCACTGGAAAATTACAGGGATGAACAGCCCTTAAATGACAGACTGGTTTATTTACATAAAATGCAAACGACAGAGTAACACTCATTTTTTGATCATCATCAATATTATTATTGACCCCTGTCATTTAAAAGAAAAAGTGAAAAGTATAGCTTTACACTAAACAAGGGTCATGACTATCAATTCGCGTCTTATTTATTGGCTCCCCAGAATCATTTGTATTCTTGCCATTAGTTTTATCAGTGTTTTTGCTTTGGATGCCTTTGATCCCAATCTCACTATTTGGAAGCAAATACAAGGGTTTGCAATGCATCTTATTCCCTCTTTTGTACTGCTTTTAATATTATTGATCGCCTGGAAATGGGAATTGGTCGGAGGAATTATGTTCCTGCTCATCGGTATTGGTTTAACTCCTCTTATTTACATGCATAATTACCGAATGAACGGTTCAGTAGGGACGAGTCTCTGGATCATCACTACCATAACATTCCCCTTTATTCTTGTAGGAGTTCTGTTTATAATTGGACATCTACATAAAAGAAAAAAAGCTATTATGAACGACTAAGTTCTCAGTTCATATTTTAGTATTTTTACTTTTCATCAGTCAATATCCATTTATGCAGAATTATACCAAACATTTAAATTCCATTCGATGGGGCATCATTGGATGTGGCAACGTCACTGAACTCAAAAGCGGACCTGCCTATCAACAAACAGAAGGATTTGAATTAGTAGCGGTCATGAGAAGAAATCTTGATAAGGCCAGGGATTATGCTGAACGTCATAGTGTAGGAAAGTATTATAATGATGCCAATACACTTATCCATAACAATGAGGTAGATGCCGTGTATATTGCTACTCCACCAGATTCACATTTGGATTATGCCTTGCAGGTTGTCAGAGCAGGAAAGCCTTGTTGTATAGAAAAACCCATGGCAAGGAGCTATCAGGAATGCCTTCAAATATATAATGCTTTTGAGGCCGCAGGTATCCCTTTATTTATTGCCTATTACAGGCGGACCTTACCGAGATTCCTTAAAGTAAAAGAATGGTTAGAATCTGGCAAGATTGGAACCGTTAGGCATCTAAGCTGGATATTATCTCAACCACCCAGTACTTTAGATCTTTCACAGGCCCTAAATTGGAGAACTGATATCAAAATAGCACCTGGAGGTTATTTTGATGATCTGGCAAGTCATGGACTTGACCTCTTTCATTATTTATTGGGTGAGGTTAAAGAAGCTTCCGGGTTTTATACAAATCAACAAGGTTTGTATTCGGCCCCGGATGCAGTTTCTGGTTCTTGGGTATATCATTCTGGAGCAACTGGTTCAGGTAACTGGAATTTTGGGAGTTTTAGTAATGAAGATCGGGTTGAAATTTTTGGCAGCGAGGGAAAGATCTCCTTTGCTGTTTTTCAGGATGCACCGGTCGTGTTAGAAACCAATAATGGTCGTCAGGAAATTACCATTGATCATCCCAAGCATGTTCAGTCAGACCATGTTGAATCCATTCAAAAGCATTTGACGGAAAACGATTTCATACACCCCTCAACAGGGAAAACGGCTTTACATACAAGTTGGATCATGGACAAAATACTTGGTAAGATCTGAGTTTTAGGATGCCTTATTCAACAAAACCATTTCCGTCAAAGAACTCTCCGATTTCTAGCATAGATGCAAATACAGCAGCCATAACTAACTGTAATTGGGCTTCAGTCTTTTCTGAGATCCAGATATATTTTTTATAACTAAAAGAACCTCCTGAATAATATTGCATGGCTGCAATAGGATAATCATCAATAAAAGCTTCTATGCCTTTAGGCGCAGTCACTTCTGATTTATTAGTAGGAATTCCAACGACGTGATTAAATGTTATTTCTTCGGTTCCATTGGTTAGGAAAATATCTTTTATAGAGATGTCCTTATTTACGTCAGTTTTACTGATCAGGAGTACCCAAAGGTCATCTTCCTCTAAATTTGTTGAAATATAGACACTGATGTCGTTTCCCTGTTCATTTTCTTTTGAAGTTTCGTTATTTCCAGAAGCTTCAACTTTTGCCAGATCTCCCTTCCCATTGAGAAGGTCAAATGAAAAGAGCAATTCACTGGGGTCATCTCCTTTGGTCGTGCTCTTGCCCTTCCTGTTATCATTGCTGTATTTGCCGAATTTGAGTTTGGCAGGTTTCGCTGCCGTGACCATACCATTCTTGATCAATTGTCTTACACTCGCTTGTTCTAATAAAGGTTCCAGAGGAATTTGATCTTTTTGAGAGAAAAGGTGGGTAGGTGAGTAAAGAAAGATCAAAAGGAAGACGATCAAGAGATATTTCTGTTTCATAGTGGCTTTATTTGAACAATAACTGTCACGAAAATAAGTCTTTGTATTCAAAGTAAAAAATGAAGTTTTATGAGCTTAGCCTCAAAATATTGGTTTAAAAATTAATGTGTAATTTTATTCGTCGAAAATAATTTCTTTTCCTTAGACCTTAACTGAACGAAAGTAAAATCCCATGAATAGTTTGCCCAGTATTTTTAACGATGTGATAGGCCCTGTAATGAGAGGTCCTTCAAGTTCTCATACTGCAGCCTCCTGGAGGGTTGCAAGGATGGCGGTGCAAATGATTGACGGTCCGCTTAAGGATGCCTTGATCGCATTTGACAAGGATGGGGCCTGGGTAACGAATTATGAGGAGCAGGGTACTGTTTTAGGAATGAACGGTGGTTTGCTGGAGATTGATATGGCAGACGATCTGATGAAACAAAGCGAAAGAATAGCTTCAGAAAGGGGAGTAGACATCTCTTACGAGATTAGTTCTTTTGATAATACCCATGCCAACAGTATGCAACTCACTTTAACATCCGTTGAGGGAGATCGTGTGAAAGTGCTGGCCGCTTCTTTGGGTGGAGGCTCATTTGAGATTCAAAAAATTGACGACTGTAGTGTGGAGATGAAAGGAGATTATCATGAGCTTTTGGTTTGGTCACATGGTGATATAGAAAAAGATCTGTTGGAAATAAAACCATCAGAGGTTCAATTAAAATGTATCGAATCAACGGACGTTAAAATATATATTTTTGAGGGTTTTCAGCCTTTTGAGAAGGCCTTAAAAGATCATGTAAAACAATATGATGAAGTATATAAAGTGACAAATGTGATGCCTGTTATGCCAGTAATTGCAGGGCAGGAAAGAGAACTTCCATTTTCGTCAATAGAATCACTGATCAATTACAGTGATGCAGAAGGTTTGTCGCTTGGAGCTTTGGGCTTACTTTATGAGCAATACCGAAGCGGACTTTCTGAGGAGGTTTTAAAGGACAAAATGAAAACCATTATAGAGATCATTGAAGGGAGTATTGCCAAGGGCCTGGCCGGAACTGAATATGAAGACAGACTTTTACCACAACAGTCAAATCTTGTAGCCGAAGCAGAACAAAGAGGGAAGATACTTCAAGGATCCATTATTAATAAAATTATTGAAAACGTTGCTGCTATTATGGACTCTAAAAGTGCTTTGGAGGTCATTGTGGCAAATCCCACAGCTGGATCCTGCGGTACAGTAGGGGCAGCTTTAAAAGCGGTTTCAGATGAAGTCGAAGCTTCGCTGGAAGACAAAGTTATGGCCTATTATGCAGCAGGTCTTGTTGGGGCCTATTTCGCAATGGGTCCAGGATTTTCAGCAGAGGAACACGGATGTCAGGTAGAATGTGGAGCCTCAGCCGGTATGGCAGCCGCAGGAATCGTTCAGTTCTTTGGTGGAACAGCAGCTCAGGGTCTGGGTGCGGCTTCTATGGCAATTCAGAATATGATTGGCCTGGTTTGCGACCCGATAGCAGACAGGGTTGAGGCACCATGTTTGGGAAAGAATACAAGTGCAGCAGTCAATGCTTTGTCTTCTGCAACCATGGCGATATCAGGTTTTGCCCATCTTATACCACTCGATCAGGTATTGGAGACTGTAGAAAGGGTTAGTGCCGATATGCCCACTTGTGTCAAATGCACAGGTTTGGGTGGGCTGGCCATTACACCGGCAGCCTTAAAATTAAAGGAACAGCTGGAAAATATGAAAAAGACCCCGGCTAATAAGCAAAACTAATTTCAATGAAAGATACTATTCTACTCATCTATGCCTCAGTAGACGGGCACACAAAAAAAATCTCAAACTTTCTTAACGACCAGTTGCAAAATGAAGGACAGCATGTATCCTTGTATGAAGTGGATGATTTTGATGGTAAACTAGAAACCTTTGATAAGATCATCGTTGGTTCCAGTATTCGGTATGGTGTCCATCATAAAGCCATTATTGACTTTATTAATGAGCATAAAGAAGCGCTGGATACTCATAAAACTGCTTTCTTTTCGGTGAACCTGGTGGCACGAAAGCCAGAGAAGAATCAGGCAGATACCAACCCATATGTGATCAAATTCTTTAAAGAAATTACCTGGAAACCTTCCTTAGTGGATGTGTTTGCAGGTAAACTGGATTATAAAAAGTATCCCTTCTTTGACAGGATCATGATACAGTTTATCATGTGGATGACCAAAGGTCCAACTGACAGCAATGCTAAGATTGAATATACAGATTGGGATAGAGTTAAGAGTTTTGGTGAAAAAGTGATAGAATTGTAAAGCATCATTGTTTAAAAATTTTGGATCTATGATCAAGTCTTTTTTTTGTTTTTTGTTGATACTTGTTTCTTTAGTTATTAGCTGTGAGGAGGTCAATCAAGAAGGGTTAACTCAAAGCGCAGACTGGTCTGTATACCTGGGAGGTGCTGAGAGTAGTCAATTTTCTTCCCTAAAACAGATCAATAAGCAAAATGTACACAAACTTAAACTGGCTTGGAGCTATAATTCAGGTTCGGAAGATTCAAATAATTGGTCTCAAATTCAATGTAACCCAATTATAGTTGAAGGTGTTTTATTTGGAACTTCTCCTGAACTGATGCTTTTCGCTCTTAATGCTGCAACAGGAGAACTCATTTGGGAGTTTAATCCCAATGTTAATGAAGAATTTTCAGCACATGTGAATAGAGGTGTCACCTACTGGCAGGATGGAGATGATAAGCGTCTTTTTTTTAGTGCCGGTTCCAATTTATTTGCGATTAATGCCGATACGGGTAAATCGATTTCTTCTTTTGGAAATAATGGGATCCTTTCTTTGAAGACTGGATTAGGAAAACGTTCTCAGAATAGCTACGTGGTAGCAAGAACTCCAGGAATTATTTATGAGAACCTTTTGATTATGGGTTCTGTGGTATCTGAAACAATGGGGGCAGCCACTGGTCATATCAGGGCTTTCAACGTAATAACAGGAGAGATGGAGTGGATATTTCACACTATTCCTCAGCCTGGTGAATTGGGTTATGAAACATGGCCAAAAGAGGCTTATACATATGCTGGGGGAGCTAATAACTGGGCAGGTATGAGTCTTGACTTAAAGAGAGGAATTGTCTATTGTCCAACAGGATCAGCAGCATATGATTTTTGGGGAGGAAACCGCAAAGGTGAAAATTTATTTGCCAATTGCCTTATTGCGCTTGACGCTAAAACAGGTGAACGAATTTGGCATTATCAAACCGTACATCACGATATTTGGGATAAAGACCTTCCTGCTCCTCCTAATTTAATACAGGTAGAAAGAAATGGTATGAAGGTGGATGCAGTAGCGCAGATTTCGAAGCAAGGCTATGTTTTTTTGTTTGATAGAGAATCTGGTGAGAGTCTTTTTCCTATAGATGAAGTACCGGTTCCTGTTTCAGATCTTTCGGGAGAATATAGTTGGCCAACCCAGCCAGTTCCGCAATTACCACCACCACTCGTTCCACAGGTTTTCGAAAAGGCCATGGTAACTGATATTGATTCTGTTTCGAGTCTTTATGTGAGCAATATTCTTAGAACACTTAGAACCGGAAATTTATTTATGCCACCCAGTGAGCAGGGAACAGTTATTTTTCCGGGATTTGATGGAGGTGCCGAATGGGGTGGAGCGGCTGCTGATGCTGAAAATGGAATTATTTATGTGAATTCCAATATTATGCCTTGGATTCATATGATGGTACCTCTTGATGAGCAAAATGCAGAAAACGCTGTTGCAGGCAAAAATGAATATTTGAGAAACTGTGCTGTTTGCCATGGTCAGAATCAACAAGGAGACCCATCAGGGACTTTCCCATCTCTAAAAGGGATACAACATAAATATAAAAAGGAAGAGATGCTGGAATTGGTTTTATTGGGGAAAGGTTTTATGCCTTCTTTCAAACATTTAGACAAGACTGATTTGATAGATGTGCTTGCTTATGTGAGAGAAGAAGTTCCTGCGGTATCACATATTCCTGAAAGCCCTGTTGCCAAAAATTATGAAGCGCCCTATACACATACCGGTTATAACCGATTTTTTGATGATAAGGGCTATCCGGCGGTTAAGCCTCCTTGGGGAACTTTATCTGCCATAGATATGAATAAAGGAAAAATATTATGGCAAGTCCCTCTTGGGGAACATATTGAATTAACAGCTCAGGGCATTCCCAAAACGGGGACAGAGAATTATGGGGGGCCTATATTAACCTCAGGAGGAATCATTTTCATTGGTGCTTCTAAAGATGAATATTTTAGAATTTTTGATAAAGATACCGGTGCAGAATTATGGAAATATAAATTGCCGGCAGGAGGATATGCCACACCAAGTACCTATATGGTAGATGGTAAACAATATGTTGTTATTGCTTGTGGAGGAGGAAAAATGGGAACCCCCTCCGGAGATAGTTATGTTGCTTTTTCCTTGGAATAACATTAAAACTATTCAATGATTTTAGAACTCTTTATATAATGAATGTTCCTCTCTTTTAAATAGTTTAAAAAATAATTAAAACAAGTTTTGTGTTTACCAACTAGTTCAGGCGGAAAAACTCCTTTTTCAGCAAACAGACCTTCAAGAAACAAATTGGCAGCAGCGGTAGCTGTATAACCCGTTGTTCTTGACATCGATGAGGTCTTGGTATCATGGCAGTATTCGTCATGCAGGTTATAGGTGACTTCTTCTGTTTGCCCTTTGCTGTTTTCACCCTTTAAAGTGATACGCATCACTGTAATTTCTTCTTCATTTGGACCCAGTTTCCATTCATTAAACAGAATTTTACTGGTGAAATCAAGAGGGCTTATTTGGGTCCCGTTAACTTCTATGCTAGATTCACTAAAAAAACCACTTTCTTTCAAGACTCTTACATATTCAACATGACCAGGATAACGTAAAGTCTTTTCTTTCATATTTGGAATATGCGGCATGGTATGAATGATCGATCTTAGGCCATCTGAATTGAATGATTCAAGTGTTCCGACCTTATCGAAATGAACATAGTCACAATCAGTCAATGCTTCACGAACTACCTCATATCCGTTTTCAACATATCTTGCAGGCCTTGTATATTCTTCTATCACATCGATAGGTGAGAAAGGTGCTTTATAGCAAAACGGCCATTTTTTTTCCTTGGGAAGGCCACCCACAAGACATTCAAAATCGGTGAGTTTCATGATTTCATTATAATGACCAAGGATAATATTATCCATTCCAGGGGCTACACCGCAATCAACGATTGCAGTTACTTGCATTTCTTTGGCTAGGGCATCAAGTTCGAGCGAGTTTTCAGAAAAGAAGGAGATATCTATGACATTTTTTTTGGCTTCTATAATCGACTTGAGCGTTTCAAAACCTAAAAATCCTGGAACAGCACAAATCACCAGATCATAAGGACCAATGGTCTGCTGTAAAACTTTTTTATTGGTGACATCAAGGGTTTGGATGTTTAGATCAGATAGCTTTGATTTGATCGTCTGAAGCACTGTCATATTGATGTCAGTAAGCGTTACATCATGGCTTTTTGCCATATCGATGGCCATGGCGCTTCCTACCATACCTGCGCCTATTACAATTACTTTGCTCATATTTTATTGAATAAATGTTATATTGATATTTGAATACTACAGCGAAGAACCATAGCTATAAGCCCGGAATAAGGATCCAAGGCATCTGCACCGTGCTTTTGACAAGAAATTGCATCATAAGAACAAATATCCGATTTTAAGTTGAATTTTGCTATCCGGCAATGATTTCAATAGCAAAAAAAAAAAGTATCTTTAACTTCAACTAAAAAACTAACATGATGAGTGGAATATTAGATTTATTAAACAGTGAAATGGGGCAGGAACTTGTAAAAGGAGCCAGTACTCAAATGGGAATGGACAACAAAAGTACATCAGGTGCATTAAGTGCTGCGATTCCTCTTATTTTAGGGGGTTTAAAAAACAATTCGGCATCAAGCGAGGGATCAGCTCAGTTATTAGGAGCACTTCAGAATTCAAAGCACAGTAGTGGGAGCATGTTGGATAATTTGGGAAGTATTTTGGGAGGTAGTGAAATTGATCAAGACGTGATGGACGATGGAGGAAGAATTCTAGGCCACGTGTTTGGAGGCCAGGAGAACAATGCAGCTAATGCTTTGAGTAAGTCTTCAGGGATTGATATGAATTCGGCGATGAATTTATTAAAAGTCGCGGCCCCATTAGTGATGAGTTACCTTGGTAAGCAAACTTCTCAGAACAATATTTCGGACCAAGGTGGTATAAGTGATCTTATAGGAGGACTTTTAGGAGGACAAGGTGGAGATATGGCGAGTATGGCATCTTTAATACAAGGTTTTGACGGGAATGACAGCTCATTGGATGACATCGCCGGTATGTTGACCGGTGGTTCAAAATCATCAGGTGGATTGGGAGGTATGATCAGTGATTTTCTAAAATAGCATCATCAAATCAGATCAATAAGGACCTCTTTATTTTTTATCATTGAATACATCAATTGGTGGACGAAGAGGTTTCAAAAACTTTTATCTTGTCATCATTCTGGGTAGCTATAATAAGTGCCCGGCCTTGGCGATCAGTAAGCTTTATCAGATGATTGGATTGGCCAGGGACGTTGAAACCAGAATTTCTACTTTGGATGATGTCAAAATCAGTTCCGTTTGTTTTGATCAATAAGCCGGTTAAGGCATCAAATTGTCCGTAATTGGATTCAGCAGAAAAATCGTTGCCAACGGCAAGGATATCAGCTTGGCCATCTTGATCAAAATCATCGACCAGCAAGTCATTGATAGGAGATAACTGGAGCTTTGCCGGAAGGCTATGAACTTTAAACTTTCCTTTACCAAGATTTTCAATATAGGCGCTAGCAAAAGTTGTGGCTTTTAGGGTTTCTGATTCTAGATCTTTTATTTTTAAAAGACTTTCAAAACTCACCTTAGCAAAATCCTCAAATGTATAGAATTGGATCATTGATTCAGGGAATTGAAGATTTATATCTTCTCTGGTGTGAATAGGATATAAAATTTGTTCTCCTTCATGTTCAAAGTATTGCCCCAACAAAGGGTCATGGGTGCCGTTTCCGTCAAAATCTTTATTGTATACATAAACAGGATAACCTTCTTTTGGTCTTACAAAACCATTTAATCCTTGATTTCCAACAATAAAATCCATATCTCCATCCTGGTCAAAATCAGCTGATTCAATGCAGTTCCACCAGCCTTCGGTATTAATTTTCTTATTGTTTTCATCCAACCATGTACTCTGCATTTTTTTTAATTCTCCCTCGTGATTTTTGAATAGGCTAATGGGCATAAACTCACCTACAAGAATAAGATCCTCCCAAGAGTCATTGTCCAGATCCTGCCAAATCGCATCAGTGATCATTCCGACCTCAGATATGACGGAATCAGTTTGCTCTGTAAAGATGCCATTGTCATTGATAAGAATGGAACTATGGGGTGTTTCAGGGTAGTTAAAAGTCGATATTCTTGCGCCTATAAAAAGATCAAGATCATTGTCATGGTCAATATCCACAGGTCTTACACAGCCGGTA
>CBDULU010000008.1:0-18043 GCA_965368155.1 uncultured Flavobacteriaceae bacterium | reverse complement strand
AGTGCCAATGCGAAGCCAATAGAATTGGCAATGGCAAAGAATACTGCTTTTAAGAGGCTTGTATTCTCTAAGCCTAAGGCGAGAATTGCGACACCTAAAACGGCGCAATTGGTCGTGATTAAAGGTAAAAAAACACCTAGAGCTTGGTAAAGCGGTGGGCTTATTTTTTTTAGCATGATCTCCACCATTTGTACCAAAGCAGCAATCACCAAAATAAACGTAATTGTACGTAAATAATCCAAACCGGCAGGGAGCAAAACATATTGATGTAAAAGATAGGTAACAAGCGTTGCTAAGGTCATGACAAACAAAACAGCTCCTGACATCCCAACAGATGTAGAAACCTTTTTGGATACACCTAAAAAGGGGCATATGCCTAAAAATTGAGACAGAACAATGTTGTTGACAAAAACGGCAGCAATCAGTATAATTATATATTCCATGTCTTACTTAATTTTAGCGGATACTTTGTTAAACATTGCGCTTAAATAGGCCAGGGCTATAAAGGCTCCCGGAGGTAAAATAAATAGAATCAAAGTGTTTGCGTCTTCTGATACCATTTTGAAATCAAATAAGCTGCCATTTCCTAGAATTTCCCTTACGGCTCCTAGCAGCGTTAAGGCGATGGTAAACCCAATCCCCATACCTAAAGCATCAACAACTGAAGAGATCACAGTATTTTTTGAAGCAAAGGCTTCAGCCCTTCCTAATATCAAACAATTGACAACAATTAAGGGAATAAAAATACCTAACTGCTCGTATAGAAAAGGAATAAACGCTTCCAAAACCATTTCTACAATCGTTACAAAAGACGCGATAATAACAATAAATGCAGGAATTCTTACTTTACTAGGAATCTGAGATTTGAAAATTGAAACGACAATGTTTGACATCAAGAGCACAAATAGGGTTGCAATTCCCATTCCTAAGCCATTAAAGGCAGAGGAGGTCACCCCTAAAGTAGGACACATCCCTAAAAGCATGACAAAAACAGGATTATCCTTGATAATTCCTTTTAAAAAGTTCTGTTTTTGGCTTAATTGTTCTGCCATAGCACTTAATTTTTAGATTGTTTTTGATTTTCCATGAATACGTCATAAGCCAATTGGGTCGCTTCACCAAAAGCCCTTGTTGTGATTGTTGCTCCGGTTAAAGCATCAACATCACCTTGGTCTTTTTTCACTTTCAAGTTGAAGGTTGCAGGGTCTTTGTCTCTAAACTGCCTGATAAATTTTTCATCCTTCATTTTGGTTCCTAAACCAGGTGTTTCCTTTTGTTCTAAGACTGCGATGTTATTAATGGTGCCGTCAGGATGAAAGCCAACCATAATTTTTACCAGGCCGCTAAAACCTTTTTCGGAAGAACCAACAACCGCAGTTCCCGCTTGTATTTCATTTAAAAAGGCTGGATAGATTTCGATACTGTCCTTTGCCAAATCAGATTTTATAAGGGATACTTCGTTTACCGGATTATTGTTAAACTCGGGCAGTACATTTTTTAAGGCACTAGTTTTACGGGCTAATTTCGCTTCAGCTTTTGGGCCTTTGGTGATTTCATTGATAAACCCTAGAGAGAGGCCCGCAACAATGGTAATCACAAAAAGTGTAAGGGTCATGTTTAAAAATGTTGATTCCTTCTTTGCCATAATTACACGAATTTTGCTTTGATTTTACTACCAAAACGTTTTGGTTTGAAATAGGTATCTATCATGGGCACAAAGGCATTCATGATGATGATAGCAAATGAAATACCTTCAGGGTAGGCTCCAAATAATCTGATGACAACGGTGATAACCGCAATACCAATAGCAAAAATGACCATGCCTTTTTTTGTCATTGGACTGGTGACCAAATCTGTTGCCATATAAAATGCCCCTAAGATGGCACCACCTGATAAAAGATGAATTAATGGGCTTGCATAGTGTTCAGGATCTACTATCCAGAAAATTCCTGTCATTACTGCCATGGTTGCCAGAATCGTAACTGGTATGTGGTAGGTAATCACTTTCCTTATTAACAGGTAAATACCGCCAATAATAAGTGCCATGCCTGACATTTCTCCCGCAGATCCACTTGTGAAACCTAAAAATAATTCCATCATGGTTGGAATTTTTTCAGCCAGAGTAGACATGGTTTCTCCATACATTAATCCTTCCTTTATGATGCCCAAAGTAGTCTCTCCTGATACCGCATCAAACAGGCTGGTATTGTTGACCACAGGTAACGGCCATGAAGTCATTTGTACAGGAAATGAGATCAGTAAGAAAACACGTCCGACCAAAGCGGGGTTAAAAATATTGTATCCCAACCCTCCAAAGGACATTTTAGCAATCCCTATGGCTACTAAACTCCCCAGTATAACCATCCACAAGGGAAGGGTAGAGGGTAAGTTAAAGGCCAATAAAATACCGGTTAGTAAAGCTGAGCCGTCACTTACTGTGATGGTGGTTTTTAATAAATACTTCTGAATAAGGTATTCAAAAACAATACAGGATATCACCGCGACAGAAGTCATGATCAAAGCGCTTATTCCGAATACATACAAAGACACCAAAAAAGCTGGCATCAAAGCGATAAGTACATCATACATGATCCTCTTTGAGGTGCTGTCTGAATGAACATGCGGTGAAGCTGATATAATAATTTTCTCGTCTGCCATGTTAATTTTTAGCTGTTTGTAGTTTTTTAACAATATTTTTCCCAAATCTGATATAGTCTAACAAAGGTCTATGTGAGGGACAAACAAAACTGCACGAGCCGCATTCAATACATGTCATGATGTCTTCTGTTTCGGCTCGTTCATAGAAACCTTTTTCAGACAAATTCATCAGTAAATGTGGTTCCAGTCCCATGGGGCAAACAAAAACACAATTGCTACATCGAATACAGTTTTTCGATTCTTGTCTGCTGGCTTCACTTTCAGAAATAATCAGTATACCTGAAGTTCCTTTGGTCACAGGAACATCTGTATTTTTGATGGCTTTCCCCATCATAGGGCCACCATTGACAATTTTGCGCGTGCCTTCAGGAATCCCTCCAACCTTTTCTACCAAATCTTTAATGGGTGTTCCTATCTTAACCCAGAAGTTTGCAGGATTATCTAATTTTTTTCCAGTAATGGTAACGACGCGTTCCATCAGTGGGATATCATATTGTACAGCCTGGTAAATCGCGAAAATAGTACCTACGTTGTGAACAATCACACCGACATCCAAGGGTAAGCCACCTTTGGGAACTTCACGATTTAAAATAGACTTGATCAATTGTTTCTCACTTCCCTGTGGATATTTTACTTTTAATGCCGCCACATTAATTCTCTTGTCATGTGAGCAAGCTTGTTTCAATGCCTTAATCGCATCCTTTTTGTTGTTTTCTATTCCAATGATGGCTCTGTCAATGTGTAAAGCATGAATAAGTATTTGAATCCCGACAATGATTTCATTGGCTTTTTCAAGCATTAATCTGTGGTCAGCAGTAAGGTAAGGCTCGCATTCTACGCCATTGATGATCAAGCAGTCAATATGCTGGCTTTCTTTTATATTGAGCTTCACATGAGAAGGAAAGGTTGCGCCACCTAAGCCTACAATACCGTGGTCCAGGACCCTTTTCAAAATAGCCTCCGGAGACATGGTAATCTCCTTTAATAAGGGATATTCTTTTTGTTCAAAATTTGATTCGTTTTTTTGATCTGTTCTGATCACGATACATTGTTTTTTATAGCCGCTGCTATCGACGATCATATCAAGCTTGGTAACGGTCCCTGCTACCGGGGCATGTATATTTGAAGAGACAAAGCCACCAGATTTGGCAATAACCTGACCAATTTCAACCTTATCTTTTCGATCCACAACGATCTCAGAAGGAATGCCAATGTGCTGGGCTATGGGAACATAGACCACTTTTGGAACAGGCATTCTTTGTATCGCTTTGGACGATGTCAGCTTGTTTTCAGCCGGATGAATCCCCCCTTTTGGAAATGTTTTAAGCATTTGTAGCTGGTTTTTCAGGTTTTACTTCAACGTTCGATTCAACTTTTGCTTTCACTACAGGTTTGACAGCTGATTCTGTAACAGGAGTCTCTTTTTTTGCAGCTGGAGCAACCTTAGATTTTTTTTCCTTAGGTTTTTTAACTTTTTTCGGTGGAAAATTGGTTTCTATAATTGAATGAGTAGGACATACTTCAACACATTTTCTGCATAAGGTGCATAAAGCAGGATCAATATAAGCCAAAGTGTCTGTCATGACCACAGCGTCTTTTGGACAAATTTCTTCACATTTTGAACAGCCAATACATGCGACGCTACAGGCTCTTTTTGCAATACCTCCCTTATCTTCGTTAAGACAGCCAACAAATATTTTAAGATCCCTTTTGTTTCTGGGTCGCATTTCAATGATGTCTCTTGGACAGGCTTTTACACAAGCTCCACAAGAAGTACATTTATCTGTGATGATTTCAGGTAATCCAGTTGCCTCATTCATGTACATGGCATCGAAATCACATACATCAACACAATCACCGTCGCCTAAACAACCATATTGACAGTCAGTTTCACCCCCATATACCAGAGATGAAATAGCGCAGGAGCGAGGGCCTTGATAGATAGTAGTTTTTGGTCTTACCTCACAACTACCCTGGCAAAGCAATACGGCTACTGTTGGATCCTTTTCTGCTACTTCCTTCCCTAATAAACCAGCAACTTGCTTCATGACATCATTTCCTCCAACAGGACAGAACAACTCAGAGATGTCTTCAGTGTTCACTAATTTTTCTGCAAATGCTTTACATCCGGGAGAACCACATCCGCCACAATTAGCTGCAGGAAGAATGTCATCAACCTCTCCGATCAATGGATTTTCATACACATAGAATTTTTTGGAGACCACATATAATATAACCGCTGCCACAATGCCAATAGAGGCAAGAAGTAACGCGCTATATACAATTGATAATGTCATTATACTACATTTTAAAGATGGAAACTTTGAACCTTTTCTTAAAGAATGGATTCAAATAATGGATAAATAAATAGTAAGGGGCTAATATGGAAAGTGCCATCAAGCCAGCTTGCCATTCAGTGAAGAACAAGGAGGCAATAAGTAGTGCACTGATCAATAAAATAAATGGAAACACATAGGCCCAAAAAACAGCTTTTAATCCTAATTCTTCCTGCATCACAACCTCAACCTGTTCATTTAATCGGAAATTCTGATGGTCGTTAGTCTGAATGACCTGTGGGTGTTCTATTTCAATTTCTTTGGAATTTGATTCAGAAACACCACAAGCAGCTTTGACTTTACATCCTTCACAATTGATATTTCCTTCTAAAGAAACTGTAATTGCAGCTTTGGTTATTTTGGATATCGCTCCTAAATGCTTCATGCATCCTGATTTTACTTACTTTTTAAAACATCACTATCTTATTCAATTACTTGAACTTTATCAGTACAAAAATAATGCTTTAATCATTTTTAAATTATGACGATAGTCAGTGTTCACAAGGAATTTCTTTTATAAACCTTGGTGTTCAATAATTTTACTCTCTTTGCAGGTTAAGTGTTATTTATAACAAAAAAGTAATTTTTTGTATCAAAATGTATTGATGAGCATAATTCATTTATCAAGAGTTAGTTATTTAAGTTGCATACACTAAATTTGCTCTCTAATTTCAATTTAACAGGAACAAATGAATCAGATTATTACATTCGGAGAAGTATTGATGAGGATCTCTCCCAGGGGAAATAAAAAGTTCATTCAATCAAATATGGTTGAGTATTATTTCGGTGGCACAGAATTAAATGTTGGTATTTCAATTGCGAATTTTGGTGGAGACGTAAAACATATCAGCTCAGTTTCTGATGATTTTATTGGAGATACAGCTATTTCATACCTTAATAAATTCGGTGTAGATACATCGTCAATAAATTATTCGAAACGACCTTTAGGAGTTTATTTCCTAGAAGTTGGTGCTGTTATGCGTCCAAGTGCCATTTCTTATAATAGATCACATTCGTCATTTTCTGAAATACTTCCATCAATGGTAAATTGGGAAGATGCATTGAGAAAAGGAAAATGGATGCACTGGACCGGAATTACACCTGCTTTGTCAAAAGGTGCTTTTGATACGCTGAAAGCTGGATTAATTTTAGCCAAGCAAAAAGGGATGATTATTTCTGCTGACCCTACTTATAGAAGCGGATTGTGGAAATACGATCAAGATCCAAAGGAAGCATTGACGGAATTATTAGGTTATTCTAGTATTTTTATTGGTGGAATAAATGAAATAAATGAAGTTCTCGGGACAGCCTATGGCTATTCTAATGAAGAATTTTTAGAGGCGAGTAAATTACTGATTGAAAAGTTTCCTTCCATAGAGAAAGTTTTTGATAAAATTAGAACCTCTTTAAATTCGTCTTGGCATAAGATTAGAGCCAGAATGTGGAATGGTTCAGAATTCCGAGAAACGGATGATTTAGATATTACCCACGTAGTTGACCGAATAGGAACGGGAGATGCCTTTGCAGCAGGTTTAATTTATGGATTACAACAGTTTGATGATTATAAAGCTATGCAGTTTGCGAGTGCTGCCTGTGCCTTAAAACACACCTATGAGGGTGATGTAAATTTATCTACAGTTAAAGAAGTTATGGGAATCTTAGAGGGGAATATTTCGGGAAGATTCATAAGATAGATTTTGGTTTGGTAGAAAAAATGGATCAATATGTATTGAGATACTGAAGACAGGTGCTATAAGTATTTTCAGACTTCACTTTTGACATCAACCAGGCGTAAAAACTAATCGCGAAAATATCTTCTTCTTTATTGTTGATATTTAGGATCTCAGCTAATTTTTTTTCAAACCCTTCTGAATGAATAGATTTTTTATCCTTGTAGTATGCGGCAACCAGGTTGATAAAGTCCAATACTCTGTTTTCTTCATGCTCAATAAGATGAGCGCTATGTTTTTTTCTAAAACTTTTTAATCTTGACTCTACCAGATCAAGGTAGTCCAATTCAATAAGCAGCAAAATTTCAAGAAGGTTCTTTTTGATGACCCATATAAAGCCAATCCTTTTTGAATACCAAGTATCACTGTGATAGAAACCTCTATATATTTTAAGTGCTTCATGGAATTGTTTATTTAGAAATAAAGCGACAACAAGTGTTAATTTTAAGTCGTGTATATGTTCTTCCTCATTTTTATATTTATTAAAATCGAAAGCTTGTAGGTTTTGAATGGCTCTATCCAGATGACCGGTATAGATATTCAGTAAACTTTCAATTAGCAGGTGTTGACAATAAAAAACACGAAAGTACTTATGGTTTTGCAGTTGCATATATTGATACATGGCCTTCAGAGAAATAGCTGATTTCTCAAACTTTTTAATTCTGAAATAAGTATTTGATAAATAGTATAAGATCTGAATGTGGTAATACAGATCCTCATGATGAACTCCTTCTGAAATATCTATTTGTTTCCTTGCGTTCTCAATAAAATTCAGGATGTCGTAATAGTTTCTTGTTACGTTGGCTACCTGATTACTGATTTGTAAAATTTTAAAAAGAGACTGGTAACTCAGGTTTTTTGTAATAGAGATATGGTATAAATTCAAATTTCTTTCGATAATATCAGATAAGACAGGGCTTTTATGGGTGAGTTCATCTTGAATGGCCGCATAAAAAAGATTTAAATTTTCTTCTTGAACTATGTTGTGTCTATTGCTTTGATATTTTTTCAGCAATTCATGAAAATCAACTGAATTGTTTAAATGGGCATGGGTCAATTGCAGCTGGTAAACCTCATTTAAGTTGCTGTATAACGAATATTTTTCAGCGATCAATGCTGCTTTAGCCAATGTTTTGAAAGCAATGGATACTTGGTTGTGCTGGAAAAAGGTGCGACTTGCCAAAATTAATTTTAAGACGCTGATCTCTTTGGAAGATTCTCCTTCAATTTTTTTGGAAGCCACAAAATCTATCAGTGAATCATGGAGCCTTTTGCATAGTGCATGGTAAGCCCCTTTAGCATTTTTCCCATAGAGAACGACATCTGGATTCTCCACAGGGTTATGAGTGTCTAGAAGCTTGAACAGATCAATGTTCTTTGTGTCATTTCTCTTGTTTCTTTGCTTCAGTTCTAAAACAAATTTCTTTTTATCCTCAGTAGATAAAGTGGCTACTATGGCAGAAATATTGTTCATATATATCGTAAGTAATTTTAATCAAATATATTATTAAATAAGTAAAAACATAACATAAAATTAAAATAATATCGTAAGTAATATGGAAATTATGATTTTTAGATATGAATGACATGTTGCAATTTTGATCCAAATAATGAAATAATTAAACCATTAAATTTATTGTTATGGATTACAAATTTAAGACTGATAGTACTGAGGAAAAAAGTGCAACATCAAAATCTAAATGTTCTAAGATAATAGAACCAAAAGAATTTGATCAAAAGCCAACACCGGCTTTTATTGGAGCTTCATGGGTGGCTCTTTTAGCTGGTGTTGTTAGTTATTGCACTGGTCTGTGGAATTCTGATATGATGCTAAATGAGCAAGGATATTACTTTACTATTTTACTATTTGGACTGTTTAGCGCAGTTTCAGTGCAAAAAAGTGTACGGGACAGATTGGAAGGTATACAGGTGACCGATATCTACTATGGTATCAGTTGGTTTTCAGTATTGAGTGCTATTTTGTTACTGATCATTGGACTGTGGAACGCAGATTTATTGTTGAGTGAAAAGGGATTTTACGGTATGTCATATACCTTAAGTCTATTTGCAGCCATTGCGGTTCAGAAAAATACGCGGGATAAAAGTTATATTGAAAGTATCGAGGAAACTCTGGAAGAAAAATTATAACCACAACAAAACAGGTTTAGATTTTATTTGGGACTTATGTATATTGCATTCAGGCAAGTTTGTAATTCTTTCTATATTCTAAACCTGTTTTATTTTTAGGTATATTGACCAATATTTCATTTTAAAACTGATTTCAAATCAAATATTATGCTGGAAAAAAATAACTCAAGACTTATAAATGCATGGGCTTCATTTGACTGGGCCAATTCCGTTTATAATCTGATTGTAACTACAGCTATATTTCCGATCTATTATTTGGGAACCACGCAAGAGGCTTTTGGAGGTGAAATGGTTGAGTTTTTTAATATGAGTATCAAAAATTCAGTGCTGTATTCTTTTGCAATATCTTTTTCCTTTTTGGTCATCGTGTTTTTATCCCCTATCCTTTCCGGAATTGCCGATTACGGGGGCTTGAAAAAGAGATTTATGCAGTTCTTTACCTATCTGGGTTCACTGGCATGTATCGGTCTTTATTTCTTTACAGGAGAAAATGTTGAATATGGAATTGCTTGTTCTGTAACAGCCAGTATCGGCTTTGCAGGCTCTTTGGTGTTTTATAATGGGTTTTTACCGGAAGTAGCTAGTAAGGATAAAATGGATAGCGTTAGTGCAAAGGGATTTGCCATGGGTTATATTGGCAGTGTGATCTTATTGATCATTAATCTGTTTTTGTATCAAAAATATGAAGTATTTGGATTTGAAAATGGAAGTTCAGCAACCAGGTTTGGCTTTATCCTGGTAGGTGTCTGGTGGTTAGGTTTTGCTCAGATTGCTTTTTATTATTTAAAAGATAGTAACAGCCGAAAATCGATCACCATTAAAATTTTGGGAAATGGGACAAAGGAACTAAAAAAAGTATGGGAGGTTGTAAAAGATAAAAAGGTCATGAAACGTTTTCTGTATTCATTTTTTTTATTCAGCATGGGTGTTCAGACAGTTATGTTACTGGCGCCTTTGTTTGCCGATAAGGAAATCGGTATGGGTGCGGATGAAATGATTTATATCGTCCTTATTTTACAAGTACTGGCCATTGGTGGAGCCTTCTTTTTTGCCTGGTTATCTAAATTAAGAGGAAATGGATTCGCAATTAGTACAACATTGTTGATCTGGACATTTATTTGTATCTCAGGTTATTTTATGCAAGATAAGATCTCATTTTACACTTTAGCGGCATTTCTGGGATTTGTAATGGGAGGTATCCAGTCTATATCAAGGTCGACTTATTCCAAATTAATTCCAGCGGAAGCCAAGGATACAGCCTCTTACTTTAGTTTTTATGATATTACCGAAAAACTGGCGATTGTGATAGGATCATTATCCTATGGTTTTATAGATCAGATTACAGGAAGTATGCGTTATAGTATGGTTTTTATGTCCCTGTTTTTTATTACCGGATTTGTAATGCTTCAAAGGGCTAATCTTAAGAAGAATTTGGCGTGATTTATAAATTTTTAAAACAAATTATAAAGGCTGCTCTTTTCTTTTTTTTTCGAAAGATTGTGGTCTCAGGAAAGGAGCATATACCTCTTAACGGACCCTTGATTATCGTAGCCAATCATCCCAATACTTTTATGGACCCTTTGCTCATTGCTGCTATTGCGAATCAGAGAATTGGATTTGTAGCCAATGCAAGTATTTTTTTAAATCAATTTATCTCTCGGGTTTTTAGCTATTTTCACGTCATCCCGATTTTTAGGAAGAATGATGTAGCACCAGGAGAGAAGCCTGACAACAGAAAGGCCTTTTCGAAATGTCATGAATATTTGGGTCAACAAGGCACTTTGCTTATTTTTCCTGAAGGCACCAGTTATTATGAGCTGAAGCTTCGAGAAATAAAAACTGGAACTGCAAGAATTGCTTTGAGTTTTGAAGATTTGAAGGGTTTTGAGGGTAATTTGAAAATTGTTCCGGTTGCCCTGGATTATTCAGATTCCATTCAATTCAGAAGTGTAGTTTCGGTAACGGTATGTAGGCCCATATCGGTCCATGCTTATAAACTAGCCTTTGATAGAAACGAATTTGAAGCAGTTGTTGAGTTGACAGAGGCAATCCGAAAGGAGCTTGCAGATATTATTCCACAAACTTCAGGGAAGGAACAAGAGAAATTTCTAGTGAGCGCACACCAGTTTTATGTTGCATTTTATGCGACAAAAACTGATGTCAAAATAAAGCCTAAACAGTCTTTGGAATTGAGAAATCGGGTATCAAAGGCCCTCCGATATATTCAGAAAGAAAATTCAGTGCTCTATGTAGAAACCCAAACTAAATTGCTGCTTTTTTTTAAACTGTTGAAGCAAGAAAAATTAACGCCAAATGTTATCTCAGACTCGATGCTACAAAAAGATGGGTTACTTGTATATGGCTTCTACTTATTAAAATTTATGTTTCTTTTCCCCTTCTATATTTTTGGATTATGCACGAATTATGTGCCTTATATGATGACTGCCAAAATATTTAAATCCTTACAATTAGATATTGAATATAAAGCTCCGGTACAAATGATTACAGGATTTTTTACTTTTCCTCTTTATTATGGGCTGATGATTTGGATATTCAGGATGTTTATAAGCAATGAATTTTGGCATAGCCTTGTGCTTTTTGGACTGATGCCAATTACCGGATACATTACCCTCTATTATTATGCAGAGCTGAGAAGGTTTCTAAAAAAGTTACATTTCGATTTTTTTATCCAGAAAGATAAAAAAGAGGCCATTATTCAGTTAAAGGATGAGATCTTAGAAAATATGGAAGAGGCTCGAAATTATTTAACACTTAGCACGGAGCCTGCATCAGAATAGTCCGTCAAGTGCTTTTATGACACAGATCATTAAGAAAGCCAGATTTTTCTGATCCCTATAAAAACAAAAATAAATAAGGAATAAAAAATGAAAAAGGGAATAATGAATTCTATCCATCCTAAAACCAGCATGACACTAATGATCAATAACTGAAAGCCTAAACCAAAAGTGGACACCGCAGTCATAAACCAATTTGGAAATGAATTGGTAGTAGAAGCTTTGGGATCCAGCATAAAGATAAACTCGTCAAATTTGCCGTAGAGGATTCTATAAATACGAAACAAAACATCTACATTTTTTTGTTTTTCACCTGCCATGGCTACAGGTGTTTTGTTTTCTATAATTCTACTGGTTTTGTCTCCATCAAAGTTATTTCTCAGAATAACATAGTAATAATTATACAAGGTTCCTTGTAATTGCAGGCCTAAAAAGGCCAAAAAAGTAAATAGGATAGAGGTATCGGTTAAAAACCATATTCCGCATAAGATCAGGAGATTTAAAATGATATCTGCTATAGAATCCAGATAGCGGCCTGTATAAGATGGAGTCTGTTTAATTCTAGCCAGTTCTCCGTCGGCGGCATCTAAAATAGATTTGAATATAAAGAAAAAGGCGGCAGCCCAAAAATAACCTTGTAACATGCATGCTATGGCTATCAGTCCGGAAACTACAAACGCAAGGGTCACATGTATTGGCGTGAAATCACTGTTTTTAAGAAAATTAGCTATTGCTGTGGCGACTGGCCTCCCGTAATCTGAAAGATCAATAAACCTATGCTCTTTTGGTAGTTTTGACATTTTTAAAAGACTTCTTAGATCCAAATCAATATAAATCCGGATATAAAGCCTATCGTATTAAGTTTCGTTAGTATTTCTTTTAAATATAAATCTCTCCTATCAAGTAAGTTACGGCCTTTCCTGCAATTTTTACTCTTTCCCCTTCAAGCTCACAAGATAGTTCACCTTTTCTTTGGGAAAGCTGCTGGGCTGTTAATTTTGTTTTCCCAAGTTTTTTGCTCCAGAAAGGAGTAAGGGTCGTATGCGCTGAACCTGTTACAGGATCCTCGTCAACCCCTGAGCCAGGGGCAAAAAACCTTGATACAAAATCTACTTCCTTACCTGGTGCCGTGATGATGATACCTCTTGCATTTGATTTTTTGAGGAGGTGAAGGTTGGGCTTACTTTGTTCAATATCATCCTGTGTTTCATAGAGAAGTAGGTAATCGGTTTTTCCTTTATACATCTCCAAAGGATCCTTGTCGAAGGCCTTAAGAATTTCCAAATTAGGATCCACTTTAGTAAGTTGATCAGTAGGAAAGTCAAGGGTTAATAAGTCTTTGTTTTTAGTAACAAATAGGTTTCCGCTGTGAGGAGAATAAAAGGAAATGGTGTCTGTTGGATGTTCAAAATAGGTAAAAAGCACATGAGCAGAGGCCAGGGTCGCATGGCCACAAAGGGCTACCTCAGTTGTGGGGGTAAACCACCTTATTTCATAATCTGAATCTCTTTGAACCACAAAGGCCGTTTCTGCAAGATTGTTCTCAGCAGCAATATTTTGCATAAGATCATCATCCAACTGATTTTCTAAAATGCAAACAGCTGCAGGGTTTCCGCCAAAAACTGTATCTGAAAAGGCATCAACTTGGTACATTTTTTGTTTTCTCACTTTCATTGGTTTAGCTCTTTATTTTCAGTTTTCATAGCAAAAGTATCCTTATGACATTCAACTCTTTTAAACGCCATCAATGATGACCATTTTTGTCGTAGCTGCCCGTTGTCTAATTTCTCTGGCCTTTGAATAATCCTCTGAATGCCACCATGCATTAGCAATATCCACTGAAGGAAATTCAAGAAGGACCAGTCGTTTGGGTTGCCAATCTCCTTCTAAAACTATCGTATCGCCGCCTCTAGCCACGAATTTCCCCTGATAAGAAGCGATGGTGGCCGGGGTCAGTTGGGTATAGGATTTATAAAGATCCTGGTCATGTACTTCAATTTCAACAACTACAAATGCTGACATTTTTATTTTTAATTTATAAGTTGGTAATCAATCGTTGAGACCACTCTGATGATCTTGATTTCTGGTGTATTTTGGTCTCTGTCATTGATAGAAAACTGACCTTGTCGAGCTACTCTGATCGGACCAACTTTTGAATCAGAATCCCGGGCAAACTTCTCAGCTACCTGACGCGCATTGGTGGTTGCCTCCTCGATCATTGATGGTTTCAGTTCGTTTAGACCTGTAAAAATATATTCAATAGGGCGCCATTCATTTTTTGACCCTAGTACGATACCTTGTGACATCAGGGTTAATGATTCACTAAGCGCCTTCTGTAATTTTTTAATGTTTTTAGTTCTGACTGTAAATTCTGATTTCGAAAGGTATCTAAAACCGGTATACTGGTTATTATTATTGTATAAATTGCTTCTCGCATCTGTGATGTTCACCATACCTCTGGTCAGTTCGGCATCATTGAATCCCTGATCCAGAAAGAATTGATATACCTGTTTATTCTGGTTTTCAATATGAGCTTTTAAGGTTTTTAAATCGTTTCCTGTAAGCACGGCATTGATGGGCCATACGGCAAGATCCGCTTGAACCTCTCTTTCGGATAAGCCTTTTACCTGCACATACCGGTCATATTCTTTACCGGTTTTATGCATGTTACCTATAAAATACCCTGCAATGACAAGAGCAGCTGCTAGCAGAAGGGCAGGAAGGAGAAGATTATTTTTCATTTCCTTAGTTTAAATAAATGGATTAAATATTTCGATTTAAATCTGGCTAAAATTAATTCTTTTCGCCCAGAATTCTTTTAACTTCTTCTAATAATAATGGAAATGCAGGATAGGTCATTCCATGCCCATAGCCATCCATTTCCATAATACGGGTGTCTTTATGTCCCGTGATCTTCATCATACGCATCATATAAGCATTTTCCTCATACCTTCCCAGTAACTCCTTTTCACGGTCACCGGTAATAAGGAGCAGAGGGGGAGCATCGCTTCTGACATGGTAAAGAGGAGCCAGATCATCAATGATGGGCTGAGTTCCTGCTATCCCACGTTCCTCCCTTACTGTAAAATGTGTAATGGTATGGCCACTGAATGGGATCAACCCTGCGATTTGATTCGCGTCAATGCCATGCTTGTTCAGATATTTTTTATCCAGGCCTACCATGCTGGCAAGATAACCTCCTGCAGAATGTCCTGAAACAAAGATGGAATTAGGATCTCCTCCATAGGATCCAATATTTTTAAAGACCCAGGCCACGGCGGCAGCGGCATCTTCTATATATGTTGGTGCTTTTACTTTAGGATATAATCTATAATTCACCCCTGCAACAGCAACACCCTTTTGCCTTAAAGCCTCTGGGATCTCTTTCTGCCCTCCGGTTAATCCACCACCATGAAACCAGACTATCGTAGCAAAAGATGGCGTGTTTTTTGGATAGTATATATCAAGAACACAACGCTCAGAAATATATGCATCACTTTTATTGACAGCATCTTGATAATATTTGATATTTGGATCTGTCGTATAGCCAGTATCCTGCGCAGCTAAGGACAGACCAAAGATGATCAGTAAAATGAAGGAGGTTGTTTTTTTCATTGATAAAAAAATTATTCTTTATCCAAGGGTCTATTATTTAGTTTTATATTAAAATAAGTATAGATACTTGACCACATATCGGCTTGTTGCGCATTGGTCGAAGCTGCCCCATGACCACCTTCAATAGTTTCGTGATAAATATAAGGATGCCCCATATCACTCATTTTTGCTGCCATTTTACGAGCATGACCGGGATGCACGCGGTCATCTTTGGTTGAGGTTACAAAGTATACCTCAGGGTATTCTTTGTCTTTTGATACATTGTGATATGGTGAATACTTTTTGATATATTCCCATTCTTCAGGAATGTCCGGGTTACCATATTCTCCCATCCAGCTGGCTCCTGCCAAAAGTTTAGAATATCGTTTCATGTCGAGCAATGGTGCACCCACAACAACTGCCTTATAAAGATCTGGGCGTTGCGTGAAAACAACTCCTGCCATTAATCCGCCATTACTCCATCCAAAAGCACCTAAATAATCAGGAGAAGTAATTTTTTTCGCTATTAATTCTTCACTTACGGCGTAAAAATCATCATAGGCATTTTGTCTTTTTTCTTTCATTGCATCTTGATGCCATGAAGGTCCAAATTCTCCTCCACCCCTGATGTTTGCAAGCACATACACACCTCCTTGCTCTAGCCATCCAATTCCGGTTGTCGCACTGTAATTTGGCTGAGACGATGCATTAAAGCCACCATATGCATAGATCATAGTGGGGTTTTTGCCATTAAACTGAAGGTCTTTATGATGAACCACAAAATACGGGATTTTGGTACCGTCTTTGGAAGTTGCGTTAAATTGTTTTACAGTCAGGTTATCGGTCTTAAAAAAGTCTTTTAGTTTCTTAACTGCATCAATTTCAGTACCAGTAGAATGGTAAAGCGTTGTTGGGGTAATAAAATTACTATATCTGAAAAAATAATCATTCGATTGGTTGTTTGAGCTGGTCAAATAAATGCTTCCAAATTCAGGAGCCTTAATGCTTTCTGAAGACCAGGTATCATTTTTTAGGGAGAATTTATATAGTTTACTTTGAACATTTTCCATGGTGTTCACCACAATGAAATCCTTGGAAGTACTCGTGGATACAAAACTAGATCTATCATTGGGTTGATAAATGGTTTTGACTTTGACATTCCCCTTGAGATTGTCTTCAAGATTCATGCTGACCAGCGTACCTTTTTTGTAAATGATGTTGTTAATGTTCCAATCTGATTGGAGCGAAATGATAAGTTCACCTTTATGGAACCCTGCAAAATTTGCATCGATCGGATAGGTGACTTTTTTAAGTTCGTCCCCAACTAAAAAAAACAGGTTGCTTTCATAAAATGAAATGCCTTCATAGATGAAAATATATTGTTTGTTATTGTCATAAAATGAAGCAGGAAAAGCACCAAGATTAGTCGTGTCTGTTCTAAATATTGTTTTGGCCTCACTCATTGAGGAGTTCCTATTCAATATCTTGATTTCACTTGGATATCCCGAATTGGTCATGGTTCCTTTTCCAAAATTCCTCGCAACCAATACCTTGTTTTTATCAATCCAGGAGACGCCACCTTTGCTCTCAGGAAAAACAAACCCTTTAGTAGCAAAAGTTTTGTCTGAAAGATTGAATTCACGCAGCTCATCTTGATCAGTTCCGCCATCCGATAAGGCTACCAGGCATATCTCATTGCTTGGTTCTAAAAATGTAGCACCGGCAAAAACCCATTTTCTACCTTCTTTTTTTGACAAAGCATCTAAATCGATCAGAGTCTCCCAATTGGAATTGTTATTTAGGTAGTCTTTTGTTAACATTCGCCTCCATAGGCCTCTTTCATATGTATCATCCTGCCATAAATTATATACATAATCCCCAACTATATTGGGATAGGCAATTTTATCTTTATCGTTGTAAACTTCAAGGTATTTTTTTTGAAGATTTTCGTACAAAGGGTTTGATGTTAAAATCTTTTCTGAGTTTGTGTTTTGATTTTTCACCCAATCGAGTGATTTCTCGCTTTCGATTTCTTCTAACCACAGATAAGGGTCTTCTGCAGTTCCTTCCTGTGAATATAGGACCGCTGTACTAAGTGTTAAAAATGATACAAACAAGATCAGGATAGTTGAGTTTTTCATAATGAAGGGCTTGTGATTAATAATTGTTTTAGATCTACGTCAGTGAAAGATAACTTCACAATTGATCCATCAAATATAAGCATATAATGTAATAGGTCGAAAACAGTATTTTGATGAATAATAAATTGGAAGGTTTGTATAAATACGAAAAACTAAAGCACAAAAAAAGGGCCTGATAAATCAAACCCCGATCTATAATCCTAAGATTAATCTTGAGTAAATGTTATGTCATATTTTGTACTAGAAACTAAAAAAAATAACTCAGGCTCCATCGATTCTTTCTACGATCATTTGAACCACTTATTTCATTTCTACTTCTTAATGTATGGAAATAAATTCTTCCATTCATTTTAATTTTGGCTTTGATGCGTTTCTTTCTATCATTTCCGATGCCAAATGCTTCGAAATCTCTTGCACTATTATCATCAACCAGAATCATATTCCTTCCTTCTAGCTCGTCCAATGTTTTCCTCAACGAGACATGATCATCTTCGATAAAAGTAATATCGACAAACGTTCCGTTATCGTTATTACTTAAATGTTCCAATATAGAATATTCAAGCTTCATAGGTGGGGGATTTGTTTTAAAGATGCCTAATCGTCAAATGGGTTGCGTAGACAAGTTAAAAAAAGTAATTACA